>JAQVKX010000066.1 GCA_028694425.1 Candidatus Gastranaerophilales bacterium | reverse complement strand
GTCCAATTTTGATAAAAATTGAGACTTTTCCGTATGCGACCTTAGAAGTGTGAAAACCTTGCCGGCTGCGGGATAGCCGGCGGCAAGGCTTGAAACCGGACATAAGAGTTTACAGGAAAAAGGAATTTTTTCCGTAAACTCAAAGTTTATTTATTGCTGACAATAGCTTAACAATTTTACTTTTCTCTTCAGATGGTATAAAATTAATTATCATAGGAAGAGGGATGATTATGAAGAAGTTTTTGGTTTTGTGTATTGCAATTTGTTCATCTGTCGGCATGGTTTTTGCCGATCCGATTGTTGAATTGGTTGCACCAAGAGTTCAGGCACCAAAAATTATATCCGATGACGGAAGCGAAGTAAAAAGCATTCCGACACCTCAAGCAGAGTTAAAAGGTAAGCCTAAACCTCAAAAATCCGTTAGAAAAAAGCATGTCCCAAAAAAACCGTTGCCTGTTAAAGTTGATTACAATAAAGTTTCCAAATTGATTGAATACGGTTATTATGATGAAGCAGATAACATTCTTGAAGGTGCTATCTGCAGAAACTCTAAAGATATTCAGGCAAAAGCTCTGTGGGTAATTTCTCTTGCAAAACAACTTAAACTTGACCCTGCTCAAGCCGAACTGGATGTCTTGTTGAAAAAATATCCTGATAACTCTAACCTGCATTACGCTCAAGGGGTTGTGTATTACCAGAGAACAACTTCTTCTAATATGTTTTACCGAAATAATACCCAACAACTATTAAACAATGCACTTGCAGAGTTTAAAAAAGCGATTACTGCCGATAAAACTAATGCTAGGGCTTACAATGCCGCAGGTGTTATTTCAATCAGATTAGGCAATAATGATGATGCGGTAAATTATTTTAAAAAAGCTCTGAGCATAGACAAGACTTATTCAATGGCAATAGACAATCTTGGTACAATTGATTTTGCTAATGGAAAATTCAAAGATGCCGAAGCAAAATTCAAGCAGGCACTTGTTTATAATACCCAAAATACAACAGCAATGTATCATATGGCACAATCGGCTATGCAAAGACAAGATTATACAACAGCTTTGACTTATTTGAATAATGCACTTTACATAAATCAGGATTCTCCTGCTATTTATAACCTTATGGGCAAGGCTTATCTTGCACAGGGAAATGAAGCCGCTGCAATTAATGCTTTTAAAGAATCAATTGCCGTAAAACCCGAATTTGTTTTATCTTATTTGGATTTAGCAAATATTTATGACAGACGCAATGACAGCGAGTTTGCTATTGAACAGTTAAAGACAGCACTTTCTGTTAATCCTGATTTTTATGATGCAAAACTAAAAATAGCGGATATTTCTCTTGGCAGCGGAAAATATAAACAGGCGATTGCAGTTTATGGAGAGCTTGTAGGCATTGAAGGTTATAATGCTGCGGCACTTAAAGGATTGGCAAATTCTTATTACGGTTTAGCTCAAACTTGCTCAAACAAAGCCCTGATAGCTTCAAATAAAGAGTTGTTTACGGCACTTGATTGTATTAATAAAGCAATTGCCGCAAATCCGAATGACCTGGAGCTTCATTTGGCAAAGTTAAAGCTTTCAAAACTTACAAACCAACCGGATATATCTAATGTCGAGTTAAATAAAATTATTGCCTCCCAAGCAAACGATTTGGTAAGTCTGGTTGTAAAAGGTGAAGCGTATTTGATGCTTAATGATTACCAAAATGCACAAAAGACTTTTAATTCCGCAATAGCTTTGTCGCAAACTCAGGATGAAGATTTATATTTGTCGGAAATTTTCATCTATCATAAACAATATAGTCCCGCCCAAAAAGTTTTGCAAAAAATACTCCAAACGGATGAAAAAAATCAACAGGCATTGAGCGATTGGGATTATATCGGCAAAAGCCTGAAATACGCTGATAATTACCTCAAAACGGCACAATCTTTTTTGAAATCAGGAAACATATCTGCTGCAACGGAATATTTATTGCGTTCATTGGCTGTAAACCCTAATAACGCTCAATCTCACCTGATTTTGGCACAAATTTATGAAAAACAGAAAAATTATCCTGATGCAGTGGCAAATTACAGAGCCTACTTGGGTTTGAACCCTCAAGCACATGATAAAAACAAAATACAAAAAAAGATTAAACATTTAGATAATAAACTATAATGCTTAAAGGCTTGAATTTTGTTTTTGTTTTATTTATAATTCAGACAAAGAAAGCTATACCATAGCTTTAGTATACTTTTATAAAAGGAGAAGATAGATATGCAAGGAACTATTGAACAATCAATTGGCGAATCGGCAGGTCAAATTTACAATTACTTAGCTGATAACAAAGGTCAGGCTACTTTTACAAAACTAAAAAAAGATTTAGATTTAAAAGGCAATTTTGCTGAATTAGGCTTAGGCTGGTTAGCAAGAGAAGAAAAAATCGAACTCGCAAAAAGCGGCAGCTCTTTGAAAATAAGATTAAGATAATAAGTTTTCAAAAATCAAAAGGGGTCGGGCACATTTAAAAAGTGTGCCCGACCCCTTTTTTATAAAAATCAAAGATCATTTATAATTACGCCGCAGCCGTTAGAGTCAATTCTGTCAGGGGTGTAAATTCTGGGTTTGAGCTGTTCCATATCTTCTTGTGGCAAAGGTTGAGTTTGGCCGGGTTGTTGGTTTGATATGTTAACAATATTTGTATTCAGTGGGGCTAGCGGAGGTAACATAGTTGACTGAACCATGCCGGCAATGCTTGGGGACAAAAAATATGTTGAATAAAATTTTATTTTTTCCAACTGTTCGGTTGCGGGTGCAAAACTTATTGCAATCATTCTGTTTTCAATAGCTTCCAACTTTTTGTAATAGGTTTTCTGCCATAATACTTGTTCTTTATCTACATCAATCAATGCGGCATAAGTTGATATTTTATAAGCGGGGTCTATGACAGCAGCACCGGGTACGTTAAAAAAATCCCAAAGAGTTCGTCTTAAGAAGTAACTTTGTACATCCGTTTGGCTTGTAATAACCAAGACTTTGTTTGTTGAAAAATAATTTGCAATAGCTTTAAAATCAACAAATGGAATGTTGTAGTTATACTTAAATTCTTTTAAGGCTCTTTTTGTAAGCAGGTTAAGCTGGGTATTTTTCCGCAGAGTATCTCTTATCTCTGTCATGCTTACTGTTTGAATTTTTCCGTGTTTTTTAATCTCATTTATAGTATCAGAGGCAAACATTACCGAAGAATCCGGATACACAAGATAATTTGTACTATCAAACTGGATATTGTCCGGCAATACAAGGACTTTGTATTCTTCAGCCCAAGAAACCTGTGCTGCAAAGAACAAACATAAACTCAAAAATAATTTAAAAAGCTTTCTCATAGCAATATTATATAATAACTTGAATATTTGTCCATTTCTTTACAAATAAGCAAAAGGCAAAATGTGAAAGGTGAAATGTAGGTCTGGCATACTTGCCCGACAACGAAAGACAACTCTTGGCTTCACTTTTTGCTTTTTACCAGCAAAGCATAATGCTACGTGCGTAAGCACGTAGATGAAGCTATCCCCGCATTGTCAAATTCAGCCTAAAGTGTCATCCTAAACTTGTTTCAGGATCTATCTAGTGTACTATGTTGGTTAGATGCTGAAACAAGTTCAGCATGACAAACAGTAAAAATGTGGGGCAAGCGAAGCTTGAATTATGGAATGCCCCTAGCGTAAGCTAGGGGTTATTTGCTTTTTGCTTTCTTAATCAACCAATTGCGGCAGTTCAGAAATCGGGTAGAACATGGACGCTGCTTGCTTGAACTTTTCCGGATTTGCACTTACAAAGAACTTTTCACTACCGCTTTCGCCTTTGTTTAACATTCCTTGCTTTGCCAAATCAGTTTTAATAAACTCTGCAAAATAATCAGCCGGGTCAATAAATTTATCTTTTGGCAAAAATTTACCCAAAATATCAAGCAGATAAGGATAATGTGTACAGCCTAAAATTATTTTTTCGGGTGAATTTTCCAGCATTTTACATAAAGAAGAACTTACACAAGCTACACTTGCGGGAGAGTTTTGTGTATTTCCTTCTACAATTCCGACCCAAGGAGGACAACTCATTTCAAAAACTTCTAAAGCCGGATTATATTTTTTTAATTCTCTGCTGTAAACGCCTGACTTAATGGTTGCTTCAGTTGCAAAAACCCCGACTTTTTTTAAAGGTTTGTTTGTGATTATTTTGGCACAAGACTGAATTATCGGATAAATTTTGAATTTATATTTGTCTTTCAAGATATCGTAAGTATTTGCAGAGGTTGTATTACAAGCCATCACAACAGCTTTTACATCCTTTTCTTCAAAGAATTTAAAAATTCTGTCGGCGATTTTTATTAATTCTTCTTTACTTTTTTCTCCGTAAGGAATATTTTTTAAATCACCGAAATATATATAATTTTCGTGAGGTAAAAGTTTTTTTAACTTTTTAAAGACGGTCAGACCGCCAATTCCAGAGTCAAAAAATGCTATCGGTTTTTTGTTCATAATGCCTCTTTTTAAGTGAATAGTGAATGGTGAATAGTGAATGGTTCCGTTTACTGTTTACCGTTCACCTTTTAATGTAATTCAAAATGCCTTCAGCAATGGCTTTTGCGGTTTGCTGCTTCCTTTTTTCGGTTAATAAATCCGTTCTTTCTCCATCGTTTGAAAGAAATCCGGTTTCAACCAAAATTGCCGGAACGGTTGTATGATTTATAACATAAAAACGTGATTTAAACAAGCCTCTGTCAGGGCTTTTTATATGACTAACCAGGCTGGCATGAACTGTCTGGGCTAGTTCTAAACTCTCCTGATGGTAATAATGTGTTTCCAGCCCTGTAATTTGAGGTTTTACACTTGAATTAACATGTATGCTGACAAAAATTTGCGGATTTTTCTCTTCCGTAAAATTTGTTCTTTCTTCCAGTGAAACGGTTTCATCACTATTTCTAATCATATAAACAGTTACACCTTTGCTCTGTAAAATTGCCTGAACACGTTTTGCCAAATCTAAATTGATATCTTTTTCGTTAATTCCTGATTTTATCGCACCATAATCTGAACCTCCATGACCCGCATCAAGCACAACAGAATTTTTACCCGGAGGTCTAATGCATACCTTAGCTTTGGGCTTAATTCCTTTTACAATAATCCGAATTGTTTTTCCGTCTGCTCCCATATAACTGCTTACTACAAAATCTTTTTCGAGCGGAAGCGTTAATTTAAGCCCGACTTTAGGAAGCAAATCAATTTTCATATCCTCTAAACCGGTATTGTTAACTGTTTCTTTAAAGGTTTTATCGTTATAACGCAGAGCATTATAGAAATTTATCGTAAGCTTAGAACTGTCACGCCTGACACTATGAACTACAGGAGAATTAAATCCTATGGTAAATTCTTTCGCATTGGGAGTTTCGGTCTTAACATGATAAGAAACTGCATCGGTTGTATTGTTAAAAAGCGAAAAATCAGTATCTTCAGAGTTTACAAACAATACAGATTGCCCGTCAGAGGAAAATACAGGGAAATATTTTTCTAATTGATTTGATGTTATAACAATCCTAACCCTTTTTGAATCAAATTGTGCCGCTTTTAGAGTATCTTGACCGATTTTAAGTTCTTTATTTGCTATATCCGGATTTATAATTGAATTCGGAATATCGAAAACAACCCTTGCAGGCTCTGTTAAATACATTGGTTTTTCAATTCCTGCAACGCCGAATCCGCTTAAAAGAAACCCGTTGGACTTGGGCGAAATTAAATCAAGATAATACTTTGATTTTAACCTTAATTCTTTCTTTATAATATCGGCAGACTTGTTTGAAACGGGCTGAATATTTGAAGGGATTGTTTTATTCGCATCAAAAGCCTGCTGAATTTGATTTAGAGTATTATCCGGCGAAACTACTGTTTTTACCTTGCTTATGTCATCGGATGTAATTGACAGGTTCTCATAAAAATCACTGCTTGATGATTTCTCATCACGGTAAGTTGTTCGAAAATACTCATTTTGACACATTCCGTCTTTAAATTGAATTACGATATTATTATTGACCCTTAAAAACTTAATTTTGGACTGATCAAAGTTTTCGTCTAAATACAAAACAATACGGACTTTGTTCGGATTTGTAGAAAATTGGCTTACTTTAACCTGTTTAACACCATTGGAAAAATACCAGCTTTGTGAAGCTGTTGTTAAGACGGCAGAATTTATGTCAAAGTAAACTCTGTTGGGATTTTGTAATTTAGTTAGCTTAACATTTTTCATAATTGCTTCAGTCGTATTATCCGGTGAAGTTAAGAAAATCAGAGAATTAGACGTGTCAAAATTCACCGACGTAACCTTAAAAACCTCCCCGGCAAACACGGCTTGTGTAAAAATTATTATGAAGAATATTATATATAGAACTTTTTTTAACATTTTTATTACAGTTTAACGGGTGAACGGGTGAAAAGGTGAACAGTTCAATTTTAACTTATAAACTTATCGACTTATCAACTTATAAACTAGAAATAGCATTTATTTCAACTGTCCAACTCATAACCTCACTTTTATAATATTATACTATCAACTTTTTCACATACCAAAAATGTAAATTTTTTTAATTTTGATTGAAATTATTTAGAATAAAGGTATAATAAAGATATGAACCGAAGGAATTTATAGAATTCTTTCTGTCCCCTCGCCCCTTGCGGGAGAGGGATGAATTTCAAAACGAGAAACGAGTTTTAGAAATTCAGGGTGAGGGGTTAATTGATAGCGGGGGATTTGTATGAATAGAAGATGGTATGACAATCATAATGATACTTTGAATACATTGGAAATTTTAAAAAAACTTGACAGAGCTTCAAGGGTAAAATTATCTGAAGATGTAATCGATATAGCTAATCAGATTAAAACAATGCACAGAGAAGAGGATGAACCGCCATTAAGTATAGGAATTGAAAGAGTTTTGGGGTTATATCAAACATCTAACGGAAGACGTTGGTATGACAGGCAACTTGATTTGAACAATGCCATGAGAACAATTTCAACGCTTCCGGAAGAAGATTTTCTAAATATTATGGAAGGGCTTAGTCTTTCGCTGAGTGAATAAAATTATTGTATTGGTGCATAAATGCACCCTACTTAACCAATTCAAGCTTAGCACGCTTGTCCGGATGCCCCAGTGATTTAATTAATATATCCAAAACCTTTGGCATTTGGCAAACAAAAGAATAATTCCCCTTTGCGATAGAACAATGAGCACAATCACAATTCAGCCTGTAACATTCAAGTGCTTGCTCAGTCCAATTTTGAGTTATTGAATCAGAAATACCGCCGTTGGTTTGCGGATAAAATTCCTCTTCAACAAGTTCTTCCAAATTTATTGCATTAACAGCCATCCCTACAATCCCCATTAATAACCTTAATGTTAGTTTACCTTATGTTTAGAGTATTATCATCAGCTAATTAAACTATTTTTTAATGCATAACTCATTTATATAACTTAGGATTTGTTCGCAATATTTTCTATCAATAGCACTAAAAGGCAATACAACTCCGCCAAACTCTTTTTTTACATTATTTAAAACGCTTTCCGTCTTGTTCTTAGGGGTATAATCAATTTTAGTTACAACCGTAAACACAGGCAGTTGGTGAGCCAAGACCCACTCACGCATTTGATAATCATTTTTTTGGATTTCATGGCGAGCATCTATAAATTGTATTAAAGAATTTATTTGTTGACGGTTAAGCAAATATTCTTCCAAATATTTTTGCCAATTTTTTTGAGCTTCCAGAGAAATTTTTGCATAACCGTAACCCGGTAAATCAGCGATTATAAACATATCAGAAAAATTAAAAAAGTTTATTAGTCTTGTTTTGCCCGGGGTATTAGAAGTTTTGGCAAGTTTTTTGTTATTTGCAAGGGAATTGATAAAAGAAGACTTGCCGACGTTTGAACGCCCCAACAAAGGGAATTCGTTTAAGTTAAAATCAGGGCATTGACTTAATTTTTCAGCACTGACGATAAATTTTGCGTTTAGTTGTTTCATTTACTACATTCTTTTCAAAAGCTGGCCTATGACCATTTGTTTTTTCTCTCTTGTCGGAAGGAGTCTTTCGACAGCTTTTTTTTCTCTTTTATATAAGACCGTTTGCAGTAGATTATACATTCTTTCACTGTTTACAACGGTTATTTGAGTTTTTTTATCCAGAAATTCAACATTTACACTTGATTGTGAAACAAGAGCAGAGTTAATATTGACAATCTGAATAATCCTTTCTCGAAGGATACTGAGAGGTTCTCTTAAAAATATTTCAAAACTTTTAAAAATATTCATATCGAAATAATAGCAGAAATTATTAAATTTGTGAATAAAAAAAGGCGGCTTTGATTTTGAGGCTGCGGAAAAATTACACCTGCTTGTTTGCGAATTTATGAGCATTACAAGACTGGGTGCTAGGATAGTAAAATTTTTCTCGCAGCCTCAATAGTCCAGTAAGAGCCAAGCCAGCCTTAGGCCAAGGCTGTGCTTGGCTCTTACCTTCTTTAGGTCGGGCACGGAAAATTCTAAAAATTGTAGATTTTTGAATTTTTCCGTGCCCTCTTTTAAAAATCAAAACCGCCTAAAAATATAAAAATTCTATTATTTTTTAGTTGCGGGTTCAGGTGCCGGAGTTGGCGGGGTTAAATACTTAGGCCCCATTCCTGCAGGCGGAGTTCCCATGCGTTTTGGAGCATGCCCTCTTGAACCCATTCTATGTCTCGGGTGTTTATGGTTTTTTCTGAATTTAGCCATTTCTTTTCTTCTTGCTTCTTCATTTAATTTAAATTGGGCTAATTGTTCTTTTGTTAAAATAGCTTCAAATGATTTCCTTGCCGTTATAAAGTAATTGTCAGCCTCTTTCCTTGCCTCATTTAAGACAAGTTTTTGTTTCCAAACAGCAACAAAAGATGCTTTTTTTGTTTTTAAATCTCTCAGTTTTCTTGTTTCTGTTCTTACTTTATCTATGTACTTTCCTGCTTCAGCTCTTGTTTTAGCATCAAGAGCTTCAGCTTTTGTTTTTTGATCTTCTGTAAGCTTCAAGGAGTTGTACATTAAAGCTCTTTCTTGTGCTCTTCTTTCTTCAAATCTTCTTCTTGCTTCTTCCTGAGGCGTTAACTTCGAAACAAAAGTTGTTGCAGACTTTGCAGCAGGTGTTACAGGTTTTGCTGCAGTTGTAGCAGGCTTAACTTTTGTTACAGGTACGGCTGCTTGTGCTAACGCAACCGTTGAGGTAAGTGCTAAGCACATGGTTAATGTTAAAATTTGTTTTTTCATAAAACTCTCCTAACTATCTTATTTATTACTTGAACCATAATTGATTTTACTTCGAAAAAAATAAAAATCAACAGTATTTTTAAGCCCCAAAAAAAATGTTTATGATAAAATTATTTAAAGGGAGAAGAAATGAGTAGAAAAAAAGTTATAGAAATAGTATTAGATACAGAGACTACGGGATTAGACTATACAAGAGAAAAAATTATAGAATTTGCTGCCTTAAGGCTTGAAAACGGCAAGATTAAAGATAAATTCCAAACTTTAATTAACCCTCATCAGCATATAAGAAAATCGAGCATGGCTATTCATGGTATTAGTGAAGAAATGGTAAAGGATGCTCCGAGTGAAGCGGAAATCCTACCTCAGATTCTTAATTTTATCGGGGATTATCCGATTGTGGCACATAATGCCATCTTCGATTATTCTTTCTTGAACGAAGCTTGTATAAAAAATTATGATAAAGAACTGCAAAATCCCAGAATTGACACTCAGCATATGTTTAAGGAAGTATTTCCTGAGCTTGAAGCTCACGGACTTGAAGCATTGACAAAAAGATTTAACATTGAGTTCAAAAAACATCACCGTGCAATGGCGGATGCAATGGCATTGGCACTTGCTTATCCGGAATTAAAAAAATTATACTTACAAAGATATGACTGGCAGGAAAAACAGTTAGAAAATATAAATTATCTTTTTGAAAGATATTTAAGAATTCAGCAAAGTGTTTTGGTTATGCAATCGGAATTACAGGATTTGCGTTCTATTTTTAAGATGTATTTTGATTTGGGAGGAAAGCCCGTTACGTCAGAATCAGGCGAAATACTGGTTTATCAATCAAGACAATCTTTTGGTTATGATTTTCTGCAAATTAAGGATATTTTGGAAGAAATCGGAGCATTAGGAAAAGCAATCAAGCTAAATACCGGTTTTGTTGACAGGTTAGTTTCGGGCTTAAGTCTTGAAGAAGAAAAACGCGAGATAATTAAAAATGCCCGCCAAGAGTTGTCTGAAACAAGGAATATCCAAGTAATTAAGTCGGATAAAAAATAGATAGAGTAGTAAAAGAGGAAGGAAAAGATGTCGATTTCTATTAGGAATTTTTTTAAGGAACCGCCGGTTAAAGAAGTTACGGCAAGTGAAGAAGAAGTTAAAAAAACTTATGCCCATTGGCGTTTGAGGATGTTTTATTCTTGTTTTTTAGGCTATGTAGTATTTTATCTTTGTAAAAAAAACATAGCGGTAGCTCTGCCGGGCTTAAGCCATGATTTTGGATATTCAAACACCGAATTGGGTTTATTGGGAAGCTCGCTTTATTTAACTTACGGTATCGGAAAATTTGTAAACGGAGTTTTAGCTGATAGTTCGGATGTGAGAAAATTTTTGCCTACGGCATTGATAATGAGTGCGATTGCAAATATTTGTTTTTTGGCAAGTGCTTTGCTTATAACTCCCGGACATACTTCGTTTTTCGGTTTACCTTCAGGAACAATTCTTTTATGGTTATTTGCATTTTTCTGGGGTGCAAACGGATGGTTCCAATCGGCAGGTTTTCCGGCTGTCGCTAAAACTTTAACTTATTGGTATTCAAATTCAGAAAGAGGAACAAAATGGTCCTTATGGTCATGTTCTCACCAGGTAGGAACTTTTTTGAGTGTAATAGTTTCGGGTTTTTTGGTTGCTCATTACGGTTGGAAAATGGCTTTTCTTGTTCCTTCGATATTAGCAATCCTTGTTGCATTTTGGCTTATTAACAGGCTAAGGGACAAGCCTCAATCATTAGGACTTCCTTGTGTGGAAAGATTTAGAAATGAACCGGTAACAGAAACGGGTGAAGAGGAAGATACAAGAACTTACGGTCAGATTTTTAAAGAAAATATTATATT
>JAQVKX010000065.1 GCA_028694425.1 Candidatus Gastranaerophilales bacterium | reverse complement strand
AGATACAAGAAGTGGAAGATTGGGTAAATAATAGACCTATGAAAGTTTTAGAATTTAAATCACCAAATCAGATATACTTTGAATTAGAAGGTGTTGCACTTTAGGGCAGAATTCGGGCTGTTACCACTATTATGTAAATGTTACAAAAACTTAACATAACGCACCTCAAAAAGCAATTTATTTATCTTTATATACTTATTATATATATCAGTATATACACAAGTATATAATAAGGAGATAAAAAGATGGCATTTTTAGCATTAGCAATTGAAAAAAGTTCATTAATTGTTCAAAAAACCCAGTTGGAATATCAACAAATGATTCTCTGCGAAGAGCTTAATCAAATAACTGAAGAGATGCAAGATCTTGTTGAGGCTGCAGATGACGATTGTGATATTACAGACACAGCTGCATATCAAGCTTTAGAATGGGCTGATGAACAGTACAGTGCAAAAAAAGATACAATTGAAGCACAATTGATGGCTATCAACCAAGAAATTGAAGGATATGGCAAAGCCGTAACCGATAACATCAAAAACGAATGTAAATTAACCATTTCGGCTTAATTTAAAGAGATTATAAGTATTCTCCATAAGAGAAGCTATTGTCATAGGACCTACTCCGCCGGGAGAAGGCGTTATATAAGAAACAAGTTCAAATAAATTATCAAAATCAACATCCCCTACTACCCTATTACCCACTTTAGATGTTCCGACATCTATAATCACAGAGTTACTTTTTATCATCTCCTTTTTTATTAATTTATTTTTACCAACCGCAGAAATTAAAACATCTGCGGATTTTATTATATCGGTAAGATTTTTTGTATGACTATGGCAAATCGTAACGGTTGCATTTCTGTTTAAAAGCATTTGTGCAAGAGGTTTTCCTACAATATTCGAACGTCCGATAACAACTGCGTGTTTTCCCTCAATATTGATATTATATTCATCTAAAAGGCTTAAAATGCCCTTTGGTGTACATGGATAAGCATAAGGCTCAACCCCGATTGATATTTTGCCGATATTTTCGGGCGTAATTCCATCGGCGTCTTTTTGGGGCGAAATTGCCTGAATTACTTTTTTTTCGCTTATTTGTCCGGGTAGCGGAAGCTGAACCAAAATCGCATGAACATTTTTATCATTATTAAGTTCGTTTATTTTATCCAAAACCGTTTTTTCATCGGTATTTTGCGGATATTTAATAACAGTTGATTTAATGCCGATTTTTTCGGCTGTTTTTTTCTTAAGCCCGACATAAAGCTCGCTTGCAGGATTTTCACCGACAAGAATTACGGCTAAATGAGGCTTTTCATCAAGCATAGCAACTTTTTGTGTTAATTCATCAGTCATCTTTGCTGATAACTTTTTCCCATCCAAAATTGTTGTCATTTTTTGTTCCTCACTGTTTTTTAATAATAACAGAAAAGAGTGAAAAGCAAAAGGTAAAAAGATGCATAGATGTAAAGACGCAAAGAGGCAAAGAAATAAATTGAAAATTAAAAATTAAAAATCATTTTAGCTTAAAGAGCATGCAGAAAAAGTCCAATTTTGATAAAAGCGGATTGCGAGCGGAGGCTGAAGGGCAAAACGACGCTTTTGCCCGAAATGCCGTTTAACGGCGAATAATTCAAGAAGCCGGCGGCAAGGTTTGAAACCGGACATCAGAGTTTACGGAAAAAGGAACTTTTTCCGTAAACTCTAAAGGCTGAAAAGTTTTTTAGTATTTTACCCCACGCCTCCACGCATCTACGCATCTTGTCTTCTTTTCCCTTTTTATCATTTTCCATTTATTTAATCATCCTTGAGTTTTAAAACCGCTTACGATATACTTTGAGTATAAGAAAAGGAATAAGCATGAAAATTTTAAAAGAAGATATTAAGCCTTTATTTTCCGAGGAAGAAATACAATTAAGAGTTAAAGAAGTTGCCCGGGAAATTGATTTGTACTATAAAGATGAAGAAGTTTATGTAATTTGTGTTTTAAAAGGTTCCGTAATGTTTACCGTAGACTTGGTAAAATCACTTACAGTGCCGATAAAAATGGAATTCATAAGACTTTCCAGCTATGGTTCATCAACCACAACAACAGGAAAAGTCCATGCAGTTGACATTTCTCTTCCGGATTTAAACGATAAACATGTTTTGGTTATAGAAGATATTGTAGATACCGGTTTAACCGCAAAATTTTTGCTGGATTTTATTAATAATAATTTTCATACTAAAACTACCAAGTTTTGTTCGCTTTTAGATAAAAAATGTTTCAGGCGGACAGAAATCGAACCTGATTATGTCGGTTTTAACATAGACAACAAGTTTGTAATCGGCTACGGGCTTGACTATGATGGACAATTCAGGAATATGCCTTATATCGGGTATGTGGAGATTGAGTAATTATAAGGGAAAAGGTAAACAGAAAAGAAGACAAGATGCGTAGATGTTTAGATGCGTAGTTTTTAAATTAAAATTGCTTTAGTTTAAAGTTGATTTTAATAGTGAGCAGTGAGTAGAAGATTCCATTTCCTATTTCCTATTTCCGTTTTCCCTCTATGCATCCACGCATCCACGCATCTGATAGCCTTTCAGCTAAAATACCATTTCACAAAAAAAAGGGGGTGGTAGTTTAACGCTCCCCCAATTAATATGTTGAGTATTCTTTATGCCAAATTTACTTTGGCTTTTTTCATATTTGCTTTAAGACCTTGTGCCAAATCTGTGCGTCCGTTTTTTTCATAAATTTTTGTCATAGACTCTAAAAACTTCATGCTGTCTATATTTGCTGTTTTAGGTTTAACAGCGGCAGGTATGGTCTTTTGTATTGTATTTGGCATTGAAACTTGCGGTTTAGGTGCCGAATTAATATTTTTTGCAGCCTGTTGTATATTGACGGAAGGTGCAGGTGCAATTGAAGGTCGGGGTCTTTGCATTTCAGAAGTCAGGTAAGAACTTCTCATACCGCTTTGATATGCTTTGATTCCATAATTTGCACTCGGAGAAACCGATTGAGGATTAGGCATTGTCAAATCATTTTTTATAGCATGATTTAAACCGCCTCTGTACATTTCAATTTCTCTTTCTCTTAAGCCTTGAGATAAACCGACTTTAATTTCGTTATCATTTCTTTTGATTGTTCTAAATCCGCTTACAACAAGAAGTATAAATAATCCGAAAGTCATCAACAGATTTGCCTTGCCGCTTTTAACCGCTTTTTTGATATATCTTGGAGCGGCACTTGAAGCTGTGGCAAGAGAAAATCTATTATCATTATCATTTTTTTCCGGACTATAAACCGGTTTGTAAGAATTTACAGGTCCGTTTAATACCAATTCGTCAGCAGTTTTTGCTCTTGCCGGGGTTTTGTCAAGAACACCCAAAGGTGTTTTAAGCGTATCAAATTTTATTTGAGAATTGCTTGCATTTGCACCTTGGATTGAAATCTTTACGGAATCATCACCTGTAGGTTCAACTACAACGCTGTCGACACTTGATGTGTTGTTGTATATTGTATTAATTGTTTTGGATGCTCTTATTCCTTTCAGGTTTAAAATCATTTTGTTAGGAGCTTGAACGGTTTTCTTCAACTCGGCAATATCATCCGATTTAAGGATAATATTGTAACTGTCATTTACTCCGTCTATTTGAATTGCCTGAAGTACATTATCCGATGCAAAAACTACATTACCGGCTAAACCTAAGATGGTAAACATTAATAACAAAATCTTCTTATTCAATTTCCTTACTCCCACTTAATTTTTTACTCAACCTCACGATATAAGCATAATATTTTTAAGTGAAAGAGACATCAATCTCGGGATTTAAATTCATATAGACCAGATGGTCGATAAGTGAAATGTGAAATGTGAAAAGAAGTGAAAAGCAAAAAGAAAAAAATCCCTTCTTGCTTCACTTAACTTATAAACTTATCGACTTATCAACTTATAAACTAAAAAATCACTCTACGGTAACAGATTTTGCCAGGTTTCTCGGCTGGTCAACATCTTTACCTAAAAATTCCGCTATGTAATAAGCCAAAAGCTGTAAAGGAACCGCCGCAATTACCGGTGAAAAAATCTCGTCAACTTCAGGGATTTTTATTATAAAATCAAACAATTCATCTAATTTTTTATCGCTTGAATTTGTAAGAGCAATTAATTTTGCATTACGTGCTTTTGCTTCTTCGGCATTTGATAAAAGTTTTTCATAAACCTTGCCCTGCATCAAAATTGATAGAACAGGCATTGTTTCGTCAAGCATTGCAATAGGACCGTGTTTTAACTCACCTGCCGGATAGCCCGTTGCGTTTATATAACTTATCTCTTTTAATTTTAAGGCACCTTCCAAAGCAGTTGCAAAATTTATTCCTCTTGCAATGTAAATAAAATCCTTATGGTTAGCATAAGCTTTTGCACATTTTTGAATTTGCTCTTTATTAGACAAAATCATTTCAAGTTTTTGAGGAAGTACTATCAGCTCTTTTTTAAGTTCAACCAAGGTTTTTTCATCCAAACTCCCCTTGACTTCCGCCATATAAAGAGCCAGAAGATAAAAAGAAATCAGCTGTGCGGTATAAGATTTTGTTGCTGCAACGGAAACTTCAATCCCTGCACTGACAGGAACTAAGCTATCCGCTTCTCTTGCCATGGTTGAATCAGGGCGGTTTGTTATAATTAATATGTGTGAACCTTTTTCTTTTGATTGTTTAATCGCAGTAAGCGTATCAGCTGTTTCACCCGATTGTGAAACACCTATTACCAAAGTATTTTTGTCGGTAACGTTTTTTCTGTAAATATATTCACTTGATGCCTCAACATCAACAGGAATTGAGCAAAATTCTTCTATCAGGTACTTACCGACCATCGCCGCATGCAAAGAAGTTCCGCAGGCAATTACCTGAATGCGGTGAAGATTTTTTAAAGTCTCTTTAGTTAATTTAACTTCTTTGAGAGAAATCGGCTCATCAATATTGTACAATTTACCGCTTAAAACATTTCTTATAACATCCGGCTGTTCGTGGATTTCTTTGAGCATGAAATGTTTATAGCCCATTTTGCTCAATGCAACCGGCTCCCAAGGAAGAACTTCTATTTTTGGTGTTACTTTCTTATTTTCGGCATCAATCAGCTTCATTTCCGTTGTTAGAGTTACTACCTCATTATCATTAAGGTAAAGTGCTTTTTTAGTGTGTTCAATAATAGCGGGGACATCAGACGCTATAAAGAATTCACCTTCGCCTATACCTACAAGAAGCGGTGCATTACGTTTTGTGGCAACAAGCATACCCGGTAAGTCCTGATGCATCACGCCAAGTGCATAAGCACCCTGGATTTTCTTTGTTGCAAGTCTTACCGCTTGAGTTAAGTCTTTTGTTTGGGCAAATTCCTGTGCAATAAGGTGTGCAACTGTTTCCGTATCGGTTTGGGAACGGAAAGAACAGCCCTTTTTTATTAATTCTTCTTTTAATTCTTTAAAGTTTTCTATAATTCCGTTATGAACAATAACCAACTTTCCGCAAGTACAAGTGTGAGGATGAGCGTTAATCTCCGTCGGAGCACCATGGGTTGCCCAACGAATGTGTCCTATACCGATTTTAGCAGTTTTGGTTTCTTCGGTATGTTTTGTTAAAACATCAACCAAATTTTGTAATTTGCCTTCCGCTTTGTAAATCTTTATTTTTCCCCCGGCATTAATCGCAATCCCCGAAGAATCGTAACCTCTGTATTCAAGTTTTCTTAAACCATCGATTAAAACTTCGACTACCGGTTTTTTACCTATATATCCGACTATCCCGCACATGTTACAAGTTCCTTATTTTTCTATTTACTTAATATTCTAGGGAAAAGGAAAAAGGTAAAGGGGAAAAGAATTAGAAAGATGACAAGAGGACAAGATGCGTAGATGCGTAGTTTTTAAATGAAAAAAGTTTTAGTTTATAAAGTAATCAGGTAAAAAATTGAAAGACGGAAGAGTTAAAAGGTTTCTCGGTATTTTACTCCACGCCTCTACGCATCCACGCATCTTGTCTTCTTTTCTGTTCCCTGTTTCCTATTTCCTGTTCCCTTTTATTTTACCACCAACATGTCTTTGTCAAATTAAATTTTTATTAAAAAAGGGGAAATTTAGTTTATATGGTGGTTATCGGATTATGGGTTTATAGGTTTAAAATAACCGATAATCCTATCACCCTATAAATCTATAAACTTTTTTTCACATTTCACTTTTAAAAACTACGCATCTACGCATCTTTGCATCTGCCTGACGAAGCCTTGGCGAAGTTCGGTCTTCTTTTTCTTTTGCTTTTTATATTGGTGCATAAATGCACCCTACCTACTCGCTTCACCCCTCACGCTTCACACTTCACACTTCACTTTTTGCTGTCGGGCAAGAATGCCCGACCTACTTCTCACCTCTCACTTATCACTTCTCACCAATTGATTGACAAAACGATTTGTCTAAAATAATATTAAAAAGAATAAGAGGAGTATGATATGAAAAAGTTTTTGGTTTTATTTATTTTGCTGTTTGGCTTAACGGCTCAAGCAGATGTTATGGAAGTTGAGCAAATCAGTGACATGCCCCATTTTTGGGAGCAAAACGGAAGACCCGAACAAAAAGTTCTGGAAGTCGGAGCAAAAATTATAAATGCAAATAAACTCGACAAACGTATTCCGATTAATTTAGACAGGAATTCTAAAATAATAAATGCATTTTCATCTATGCCACGAAAAACAGTAACGATATATTACGGGATTTTGCCTTATTTTGATAATGATGATGAACTTGCATATGTTCTTTCCCACGAAATGGCACATTCGCTTGATGCTTACGGCGGACCTTTTAAGTGGATTAAGATGGTTTATAACAGTAAAGAATATGAATTTAAGGCTGATTTAATCGGTATTGACTTAATGGTAAAAGCAGGTTATAACCCGATTGCTGCAATTTGTACCGCTAACAAGTGGATGGGGGAATCTTACTGGGATTTTTGGATTTTTACAACTCACCCAAAAACCTCCAGAAGACTTCTTAAAATGTATGAATATATTTATGTAAAATATCCTTGGGCGTTAAAAACAGATATGGTTAAAAATTTGAATTATCAGAATTTTCTGTATTCTTCGCAAAAAGAAGTAAATGCTTTCTTGCAGCACCAAAAAGAACGTTCAAGTAAACAAAAGACAGAGGATATATAATTAATGTTTAAGAAATTCTTTGTTTTTATACTGCTGTTTTTTTCTTCGCAAATTGTTTTCGCAAAAGAAATTCCGGTAAAAATTAAAACTTTAGAAAAAATATCTACTTCAAACCCGCAGCTTCAAGAAGGAGATACTATAAGTTTGACTACGGCACAAAATGTTTATGTAAATTCAAAATTATACATAAAATCGGGAACACCCGTAGTCGGAGTTATTACAAATCTTACGGAAAACGGTTTTACATGCAAAGAAGCATCAATTTATGCGGAAACATTTAAGGTAAAAAATATTGAAGGCAAAAAGGTTCCCCTTAAAGGAATTGTATTTAAATCAGGCAGAGACCATCATCTGTTTACCCAGTTTTTGCCCGGTTTTTATGAATTTATACGAGGCGGAGAAGCAATGATTTTACCTAATAAAGATACCTTCACACTGTATTTGGAGACAAAAGATGATTAAAAAAATTTTATACTCTTTTATTCTTGTAAGTTTTTTAATATTGCCGTCTTATGCGGAGAAAATACCCGTTAAGATTTCGCTTACTCAGATAATCTCGACACATCATGATGAAGTTGAAATTGGTGATAAAATAAATTTTATGGCAGTAAAAGATATTTATGTAGACGAGAAATTATACATAAAAAAAGACACCCCGATAGTTGGTGTGATTGACTATGTTCACCCAAACGGCTGGAGCAGTGATTATGCACAAATTACATTTAAAACTTTTTATACAAAGGACGTTGATAACAAAAAAATAACAATATCTTCTCCTTTAACAATTAAAGGTAATGAAAATTTAGTAAACCACCTCGGTGATAAATTAAATGTCGTTTTGGGTTGGGTTTTCAGGGGTGCAGAAATTTTTGTCGAGCCGGATACAAAGATTTATAATATTTTTATGTAGGAGATTTAGAAAGATTTTAATGAAAAAGATTAATAAATTTGCACTATTAGCTTTACTTTTCTTACTTTTGCAACTACCTTGTTTTTCACAAAGTTTGACAATTAACACTGATGATAATCAAAATATAAAATCGATGCTTATCGATAATTTAAACCGGGAAAATAAAGATATAAATTATAATATTCCGCTTCCTATTAAAATTAAGAGAAAAGCACCCGGTTTCATACATTCTCTGGTAAAGGTTAACGGACGTGTAAACCCTGCAAGCGTTAATAAACTTCACAGCATTATAGACTTAATCTGGGGAGATGAAGAAGGCAGATTTCTTTTAAGAAAAATCTCAAATAATAATCTTTGTATAAATATAACTTCAAGAGCAAAACATTCAAATGTAATAGGTATTGATTATGATTTCTCTTTTGACAGAATGAAAACACCAACAAATTACAGACCAATGCTGCTTTGGGATCTTTTGAAAATAAGTATAAGGGAATCTGATATTTTAAGCGAAAAAATAAAAGAAACAGATTTTTATCCTTCAACATTGGTATTGGTGCATGAATTATGCCATGCCGTTTACCGCTTAGAATCTTATACAACAAAAAGTTCCCAAGAAGAAGAGTTTTTATGTTATATGATCGGTTCAAACATTGCCCACAAAGTTTTGTATGAAAGACCTTTAAACAAAGAGGAAACAATTAATCAGGCTATCTTGTATTATGCAAGAGTTTCCGAAAGTTATAAAGATTTAAACAGAAATGATTTCAGGTTTTTCAGAGTGATGAATTCGGTTAACATAGTTCCGCCCAATTATGAACTATATTCGCATTATTGGGAGCATGATTTCGGTAATGCCGACCCCTGTGTTTATTTGAACAGTATACTTCCAAAACTCAGAGAATATTTGCCGCCATCACAAAAAAATTCAAGTTTATCGACAAAAGTTTGTTTTATTATCGACAGAAACGGCAATATTTCAAATATTTTGATAGTCAATTCTTCCGGCAACAAAAACTTTGATGATAAATGTATCGAAGCAATGAAAAAAATTCCAACTCTTCCTACTCCTGACTTTGCAGATTCCAAGTTTTTTATACCGGTTGTTTATGTATTTAAATAGTAACTACTTAGGTCAAATCAATTATGGTTAAAATGCACGCCCAGCGTACCCTCGCCCCTTGAGGGAGAGGGAGATTTTTCGGCACAAGGAACGAGTGTCAGAAAAATCGGGTGAGGGGTACCCCAATAGGCATGTGCTTTCACACCCTCCCCCATTTTTCCTGATGCTCATTCTTCGCATCGGAAAAATTCCCCCTCCGCAAGGAAGGGGGAATTGTAAACGCTTATTGCTAAAGGTTTTTTGCCTTACGTAATTTCTGGTGATTAGTTACGTTAAATAGGTGATTATTAATTTTTATAAAGTTCCAATAACTTTTGTATATTTTCGTCATTTTGACTTTGGGGATTTGCTTGCAGGAACTTGTTTATATAACTCTTGCCGACTTCTTTTTGTCCTGTACTTAAGCACAGTTTGGCAAATTGGATAAGGTAAAAAGTGTTTGATTTATCCAAATCGCAAGCTTTTTTCAAATTTACAAACCCATTTTGTTTATCTCCCATATCAAGATAAGCCGAGCCTAAAAGGTTATACAGTTCTGCTTTTTCAGGCTCAAGAGAAACCGCTTTTTTATAATTTTTGACCGCATCCGAATACATTTTTTTGCCTCGGTAAATATCACCTAAATTAGCCCAACCCACGGCTTTGTCAGGTGTTTGTTTCACATAATCAATTGCCTGCTGAAGTTGAACATCGGTTTGCCCTTTATTTCTTGCAAGTAAAGTTTTTTCATCCATTTTGTAAAAAACATTCAGAGTATTTATATCTCTTTGGGTTAAGTTCGTTTTAGGTTCCGCAGAAGTTCCTGCCATAATATCATTCTTATCAGGGCTATGACCTCTAAAACCAAGCGAGTGACCGATTTCGTGCAGAGTTGCAAAAGTAATAAAATTGTCGTCTAAATCTTTCCCTGTTTCCTGACTGACAGCTAAAATCTGTATTTCCGATTTTACAATTTTGTTGCCCTGATAATAAGGCTTAGAATACCCTGCAATATAATTCTTATTGTCTGTCGAAGTCTCCAGTTTATCTTTAAACCTGACTTCTATCTGTGCATTAGGGGTAGCTACAAATTTAAAACCAATCAGCCCCTTGCTTTTAGCTTGCCATTGTTCAAATGCTTTCAGGGATGCATCTTTTTGTTTTTTAGACTCAACATAAACCGTTATCGGGAAAGATTCCCATTTTAAAATTTTTCCGTCCCCTGTCATTACATAATCGAGGTAATTATCGATGTATATTGCCAAGTTATTGTTATAAGAGGTAGTTGAAGCAATAGTAACACCCAATTCCGACTGTCTGATTAAATGCAAACCTTTTTCCGAAAGAATTGCCGCATCGGACTGCGGTGCAAGGAGTATAATCCTTTTATACTGGTCTTTTGCCTCTGTAATTCTTTTTTGCATCAGATAGGTTTGAGCTAAATAATACCTTGCATTAACATTTTTCGGATTAATCTTGATTGCATATTTAAAACTGACTTCGGCTTTGTCATAAAAACCCTTCTTAAAACAATCCACCCCGGTGGCATAATAATCTCCTCGAATAGAATTATTCACGGACGTTTTTGCAAAACTCAAATCGTTTGTTCCAAGGATAATTAAACCCAAAATCAAACTTAAAAAAAACTTTTTCATTATCGTATTTTAGCATAATGAGTATAATTTGAAAAGTATTGTAATAGGCATGTGCTTTGTACCCTTTACCAAGAACTTCTAAAGAGGGCACGGAATAATTCCAAAATCTACAATTTTGAGATTATTCCGTGCCCGACCTAAAGAAGGTAAAAGCCAAGCATAGCCTTGGTAAAAGGGTAGCTTGGCTTTTACTGGACTAAGGAGGTGAGAGAAAAATTTTACTATCCTAGCACCCAGCCTTTTAATGCTCATAAATTCGCAAACAAGCAGGAGCTTGCGGAAAAATTAAAATTTTTCTCGCAATCTCCGTTGTCCGGCTTAATCCCATACCGCCGGCTATCCCGCAGCCGGTATGGGATTAGCACTTCTTAGGTCGGATTTGAAAAATTGCGAAAAA
>JAQVKX010000251.1 GCA_028694425.1 Candidatus Gastranaerophilales bacterium | reverse complement strand
TGGGAATAGCACAAAACAAAAAGCCTGCGGAATACAATTTTTAATTTCCTTTAATGAAAAATATAAAAAAGAATACGACATTTTATTAAATTCTAATGAAGATATTGATTCTTTGCCGATAGAGTTTTATGAATTTGCTTGGTCTTCATTTGCTCGTGATGATAGGCTGACGCCTAAAGTCATTCCTTTTAAATCGCACTTAATAGACTCAACGAACAGCCGTTATCAAAACGGATCAGATGTTTATATCTCACGCATTATTCGAGATTTTTTAGAAGAAGATGAAAAGATAAAAGTTTCTTTGGCTCACAGAAAACTTATAAAATTATTTTCTCAAGAAACAAGTATTGCAGAGATAAACAATAAATTAAATAGTGAAGAAAATAAAAAAATTTCAGATAAAAACATAAAATTATCAGTTGATCTATCTTCAAAAAATGCCTGGGAAACAAGTTTAACGACGTACTTAGACGATATACCATTTACAAATATTGGGAGAGGTGAACAATGTTTGATAAAAACAAAACTAGCACTTCATCACAAAAAATCGCAGGAAGCGAATATATTACTTCTTGAAGAGCCAGAAAACCACTTATCCCACTCAAAACTCAATAAACTAATTCAATACATAAAGGAAAATAATAATGACAAGCAAATTATTATTTCCACACATAGTAGTTTTGTAGCAAATAAGCTCGGATTGGATAGTTTAATTTTGTTAAGTAAAGATCAAACAACAGAAAAAAGATCAGAAACAAGAATTGATAAATTAAGTTCTGATACCCAAAAATACTTTCAAAGATTATCAGGTTATGACACCTTGAGACTGATTCTTTGCAGGAAGGCAATATTAGTTGAAGGTCCATCAGATGAGCTGATAATTCAAAAAGCATACTGTAAAGAAAAAAGTAAGCTACCAATTGAAGATGAAGTCGATGTTATTTCCGTTAAAGGATTGTCTTTCAAAAGATTTTTAGAAATTGCTGAAAAAATTAAAAAGCCTGTTGTTGTCGTCACAGATAATGACGGTGATTTTGAAAATAATATTACTAAAAAATTCAAAGACTTTGAAAGTTGCACGTCAATAAAAATTTGCGCTAGCGATAATAATGATCTAAAAACACTTGAACCACAAATAGTAGAGGTAAACAAGGAAAATCTCGGTACACTTAGGACTGTACTAAGCATTGATGAAAACAGTTATCCTGACCAACAAAGCATAAGTGATTATATGCAAAAGAGCGACAACAAAACAGATTGCGCTTTAAAGATTTTTGAAACAGCGGAAGAAATAAATTTTCCGCAATATATTTTAGACGCAATCAATTGGGAATATGTGCAAGAATAAACTAATTATCGCAGCAGCAGGTTCAGGAAAAACCACTTATCTTGTTAATCAAGCAAAAAGTATTAAAGATCAAAATGTTTTGATTACAACTTATACAGAGGCGAACGAAGAAGAAATTAGAAAAAAATTTAATGGTCGTATTCCTAAGAATATTACAATTCAAACTTGGTTTTCTTTTTTATTACAACATGGAGTAAGACCTTATCAAAGCTCTTTGAATCATGAATTACACAATAAAAAGATTGGTTTTTTTCTTACGGACAAATGCTCAACAAAATATAAAGGGAGCAATGGAGAAACTTATTCATGGGCAAAAGAAAATAATTTTTACCAATATTATTTCACTTCAAAAGAAGGTTTGAAAATTTGCTCTGACACTATTGCAGATTTTATTGTAAGCAGTAATGAAAAAATGAATAGTGAGGTGATAAGTAGAATTGCAAGAATATATCCCTATATTTTTATTGACGAAGTACAAGACTTAGCAGGATGGGAGCTGGAAATAATTAAATTATTATTTGGATCATCTTCTAAAATTTTATTAGTTGGAGACCCAAGACAAGTAACTTATCTTACTCATCATCCAACAAAATACAAAAAGTATAAAGATGGAAAGGTTAATAATTTTATAAGTCAAGAATGCGCTAGAAATATCTGTGAAATGGATGCAACAACCCTAAATAAAACTCATAGAAACAACCAAATTATTTGCGATTTTTCTGCAAAATTATTTCCTTCTTTTGAAAAATGCGAGCCATGCAATTGTGAAAAGTGTCGTCAAAGAGTAGATCACGAAGGAGTTTTTTTGATTAAAGAAAGCGATATAGAAGCCTATATCAACCGATATCCAAAAGTTACTATATTGAAAGAAAAAGAGGCTGTTTTCCCTCATTGGAACTATGGCAAATCTAAAGGACTAACATTTGAAAGAGTTTTAATTTACCCAACACAAGATATAAAAAAATGGATTAAGGATAATACGCAACAACTTGCACAAAGTACCCGTTGTAAATTCTATGTAGCCATAACAAGAGCAAAACATAGCGTTGCAATAGTTTATGACTATAATGATGACGAAAAATTTGAAGGAATAACAAAATGGAAAATAGAAGAATGAAACAACAAATAAAAGGCAAAAATTCCCTCCCCTTAAACCCCTTCCTTTTTGCCTTTTATTTGAAAAGAATAAGGAGTTTTGAATTTTGGGCATTCACCCCTAACCCCTCTGCCCAAAATTCAAAACAAAAAAACAAATTTATGATTATTGAATAAAAAGCCTGTCAAAATGAAATTGAATG
>JAQVKX010000064.1 GCA_028694425.1 Candidatus Gastranaerophilales bacterium | reverse complement strand
GAGTAGGAGAACTTGTTGCCCAAGGTAATGATTCAGGTGCCAAAGAATTGCCTTCTGTTGCTGATAGTGGAAACATCGGTTTTTGTAATAGGCTTTCTGATTTATACAATACGACCGGAACACCGGATTGTACTAAAACAACAACCAGCGGTTTTTCAGCTACAAATGCAAATTTTATAACAACAAACGGAATGAGATTTTATAATTTAGGAACAAATGCAATTGGTAGTGGTGCTACAGGTTATTTCACCATATATGTTGACATAGACGGTTCTAAGCGTACAAGTACAGAGAATGTTGATGTATTACAATTCAGAATTTACTTAAGCGGATTGGTTTTACCTTATGATAATGCCTCAACAAGTACGAGTTATTTATCAACTTCCGTAAGATATTGGAACGGAACAGCATATGCCTGGTTAAAGAATAGCGTTTCATACAAAGAATCTGTCTGTGTATCAGGACAATTTATTGATGCAGGTTACTGCGGTTCTTACACCAAAGACAGCCTTTGCGATACTAATGTTTGTGAAATTGTAATAAACAAACCTAAATTCTTGTTCTTTTAGTTAAAAAAATACAGTAAGACAAAAACAAGGAATAAAAAATGACACTTAGAAACGAACGGGTCAGAAAAACCCTTATGAAAGAAATAGCCGATATTTTGCAGCGTGAGATTCGTGATACAAGGATTTCCGGTGTTGTTTCAATTTTAGACGTGGAAGTTTCACATGACAATTCTTATGCTAAAGTTTATTACAGCGTATTCGGTAATGAAGAACAAAAAGAAAAAATAATTGAAGCAATGGAACAAAATACCCCAAAAATCAGATATGAAGTTGGAAAGCGTGTCAGATTGAGGCTTACACCCGAACTTCGTTTTATTTATGACGACTCAATAGAAAGAGGCTCGAAAGTTACAGAAATTATTGATAAAATTTCAAGAGGAGAACTGTAACTTAATGTTTGGTTTCTTAAATATTTATAAACCTCAAGATATGACATCACATGATGTTGTGGCGATTTTACGCAAAATTACAAAAATTAAACAAATCGGACACACCGGAACACTTGATCCTTTTGCCCAAGGAGTTTTGCCGATTGCGATAGGTAAAGCAACCCGTTTAATTGAATATCTGGATGACGAAAAAGAATACCTTGCAGAGATTGCTTTCGGCAAAAGTACGGATACTTATGATGTTGAAGGAAGGGCGATTTTTGAATGTAATTCAAAAATCGCCCTTAAAGACGTTTTGGAAGGTTTAAAATCTTTTGAAGGTGAAATTTTACAAACCCCGCCGATTTATTCGGCAATTAAAGTCAAAGGTAAAAAGCTTTATGAATATGCCCGCAAAGGTGAAGCGGTAGAAATTGAGCCTAGAAAAGTTATTATTGAGAAAATTGAATTACAGAATTTTGATGAAAAACTCCAGACAGCCCGAGTACTGATAAGTTGTTCTAAAGGTACTTATATTCGTTCTATTGCCCATGATTTAGGACAAAATTTAAAAGTCGGAGGATATTTGTCAAAACTCATACGAACACAAGCAGGAAAATTTTTAATCAATTCCGCAATTCCTCTCGAAGGGATTAAAACCCTTGAAGATGTAGAGAAAAATTTAATAAACCCTTTAAGTATTTTAAATTTGCCAAGCTATAATTTAACTTTGGAAGAGCGGAATAAAATTTTAACAGGACAATCTATTGAAAATAAAATATGGACAAAAGACGGATATTCAATTTTGATTTATAATGATAAAATAAATGCTGTCGGACAAATAAAATCAAACCAAATTGTAGTAAAAAAGGTTTTTGTATGAGAAAGATAATATTATTTGCGGGTATTTTAGTTTTTTTTTCAAATCCATGTTTTGCCAAGTGTAATTATATGGACAGATGCACAGAATATTCAATTGACCAATTTGCAAAGTTAGGTCAATTTTTCTCCAATACAACGGGTTCAACAACCTTAGCCGAAAACTTTGCAAATCAACTTATAAAGCAAAAATTACAACAGGTTACAAATCAGGATTTTGATGTAGACTTACAAGCTTTTAGTTTGGGAGAATTAATTCAAGGAAAATTTAAGTCACTCACCATATCAGGTAAAAATGTTGAATTGGAAGGTATTCATATTTCTTCATTAAAAGTACAAACTTTATGCGGTTTTAATAATGTAAATTTAAAGAACCGACCGCTTACTCTTGATGAAAACATAGTGTTAGGTTTTTGGCTTGAAGTTTCAGAAAACGATTTAAAAAACACATTACAAAACCCGAAGTATATGAATCAATTAAATAAAATAAACTTATCAAGTGCAGGCATAAGAGGGTTTCAAATATATCCTTCAACAATTAACATAAGTGATGGGGTATTATATATTACAATTAACGCTTTGATTTTTAATCAACAGAGTCCCATTGACATTTTAATGTCATATAATATAAATATTAAAGATGAAAAAATTGTTACTTACAAAACCACTTTTGCAAATCTTTTTCATAATTTTTCATTATCGGGGATTTCTGATATACTTAATCCGACAAAATATCTGAATTTTCCTGTCAATCTATACGGTAACAGTCAAGCAGAAATCCAAATCCGTGACCTTAGTTTTTCCGGTAATTCAATGTTGCTTCACGGAATGATTTTTCTGCCAAAAACAAGCTGACTTGATAATTTATTTTGAGTTATAATAAGACGGTAGATTGATTAAGAAAGTGTAAGAAATATGAAAAAAATTATTTTAATTTTGGGGTTAATTATTTTTGGTTCATCACAAGTTTTTGCCGGATACTGCTATTCGGATTTATGTGCACCAAAAGCTTATGATTTATCGTCAAGAGGATGCCAAATCACATCAAAAGTCACAGGAATGACTTTTTTGGCCGAAAAAATCGCTCAATGTATAATCAGAAGGGAGCTTAAAAAAGAAACCAAAGAAAAATTCAAGGTAGAGATGAAATCTTACAGTGTAAACGATTTGCTCCACGGCAGATTTAAATCACTTAATATTTCCGGCAAAAACCTTGAAATCGACGGAGTTTACTTAACTTCTCTCGATATAAAAACTTTATGTGATTTTAATTATATCCAAATGGATAAAAAATCAATAAAATTTAAAGAAAACATGATAATGGGTTTTACGACAGAAATTTCCGACACGGATTTGAGAAAAACGGTTCATTCCTCAGGGTATTTAGATAAGCTTAATAAAATAAATCTTTCGGGCATGGGCATAACTTTCTTTAAATTAACCGGAGCTGACATCCAAATCAAAAATAATAAATTATATTTTACAATAAAGGTTACATCTCCAATGTCTGCCAAACCGGTATCTATAGTCATCCGCTCAGATGTAAAGGTTGAAGATGGAAATATTATCTTAACAAAACTGGATTTAGTCAATCTTTTAACGGTAATTGATTTAAGCAAACTTACTTATCTGTTGAATGTTTTAAATCCTCTGGATTTTTCAATGGATGTAATGAATAACAAAAATTCACGGATGAGTGTCGAAACTGTTGATATAATAGGCGAAAAAATTGTAATTAAAGGAACGGTTTTTATACCAAAAAGTGAGAAATAGGAAATGGGAAATGTGAAAGAAGACAAGATGCGTGGATGCGTAGAAAACAAAACTGTTCACCTGTTCACCTTATCACCTTATAAACTTTCTTTACCTTTTCCCTTTTAAAAAGAGGATAAAAAAATGAACAATTGGCAAAAAACAGCATTAATATTGTTAATAATAGGAACATTGGCAGCGATAAAATTTGTCTTTTTCCCTACGCCGGAAATTCCGCAGCCTGAAGTTACTCAGGAAGAACAGCCTGCGGAAGAACCTGAACAGGAAAATGAAGATGTTCCCAAATCTTATGTCAGTGTTTATTTCATAGGTCAAAACTCCAATAAGGAAGAAGTTTACAAGATTGTAAAGCGTGAATATAATCCGAAAGAAGGGACAAAACTAAGTTTTTCAATCAACAATCTTTTGGATGGTCCAAACAGTGAAGAAAAATCCAGAGGAATTTATTCCGAAATCCCACAAGGAACAAAACTTCTCTCATTAGAAGAAACTCCGGGGAAAATTATAATAAATCTAAGCGGAGATTTTGAACAAGGCGGCGGAACCGATGGGCTTTACAAAAGATTATACCAGTTGATAAAGACTGCGAATAAAAATACGGCATTGGATGTATATCTTTATATAAACGGCAAACAGGCAAATGTTTTGGGCGGCGAAGGTATAATGATTAGTCAGCCCCTTAATGACAAATCATTGGATGAATAATGGACAAAGACCTTGATTATTATTTAAATTTGGACTGGACGCTGATTGAAGGTGAAGATTTGGATTTTGAAGGAAATCCTTATCACTATATTGAAATAAAAGAAATTCCGAGCTTTGTTTTTTGTGCAAAAACTATTGAAAAAGCACGCAAGAATTACAAAAACCAATTAAAACTCACGCTTATGCTTATGATTGAAGACGGAGAAAAAATCCCCGAACCCGGCGAAGAAGATGATGACATAAATTGGGAGAGTCTTTGCCCGTAGGTTATCAGCATATTAAGTCTTACTTTTTTTCTTCTGTCGGAAACATTGGTTTTGTAAGTTCACGTATTCCCCAAATAGTTACAATACCAAAAGGGATTATCATTGCTAATTGTATTAACATTATTATCAAATCTTCATTCATAATATCTCTCACTTTAATTTTTGTTTTATTTCATTATTAACATTTATTAACCCTGTTATAATAAGGGAAAAAAGGAAAATGCCACATATAAACAATCCCATTTTGGGTATTATTTCAGATGATAAATTCCATTTTGAAAAAGGCATTGTCAGAACCAAACCTGCAAGACCACTTACTAAAATGAGTAAAGCAGTCCAAAGGTTGTTCTTATGTGCAATTAAAAAATCAATAATTTTCTCATCTTTATTCATAAATTTTATGATAACATTAAATTTATATTAAATACAAAAAATTAATAATAATTCATCTTTTTAATGTAAGTATTTCCCGAACCCGGCGAAGAAGATGAAGACATAGATTGGGAGAGTCTTTGCCCGTAAGTACTATTCTTTATATGCTTCTTTACGATGTTTTATATCAAGGATATAAAGAATTTTTATGCTTGTTTCTTTAAATTCACAAATTATTCTGTAATCCCCTTGTCTAATACGATAACGCCCATTATAGCCCTTCAATTTTTTAAAATTGCAACTCTGGGGACTTTCAATAAATTTATTAATTCTCTCTTTTATACGCCTTGCATTTGCTTTATCTATAACGATAAGACTCTTAATAGAAGTCTCGGAAAACTGAACAATCATATACCTAGCCTTTCCCAAACTTCTTTGGAATCAACTACGCGTCCTGCAATTATATCCGCTTCTCCGTTTTTCATACCTTTGATTTCTTCAGCGGATATTTCTTCATCTTCTTCTTGAACGTTATTCCAATCAAATTTAACGGGAAAAGCAATTATTTTACCGCCCTCTATCGTTACTTCAAGTTCCGTATACTTATCAATTTTTAAAATATCCAAAAACGCCGGTGGAATTACCAAAGCATGACTATTTCCTGTTTTTGTTAATTTTTTTCGCATAATCACCTCATTTATTATATTACCATTATAACACAAAAAGACAAAAATATGTACATAAATAATATAAAAATATTACAAATGTACATACCGGTCCAAGTTTAAATTAAAAACATAAAGTAAAAACTTCTTAAACATTTTGACATGCTGCGTTATTTATTGTCTAATAAGGTAGGGTGCATTTATGCACCGACATTATTGGTGCATAAATGCACCCTACTTGGGGAAATATGTACATAAAACAGTTGGAAGTTGACAACTTCAAATCTTTTGCAGATAAAATCAGTATTCCTTTATTGAAAGGATTTACGACGATTTCCGGACCAAACGGTTCTGGCAAAAGCAATATAATCGACAGCATTTTATTCGCACTCGGGCTTTCTACATCAAGAACACTGAGGGCGGAAAAGTTGTTTCATCTTATTTCTACACATACTAAGCGAAATGAGGCAATCGTTAAAGTAACTTTCGGTGAAACTGTTGACAAGCAGGATTTTACCGTTACAAGAAAAATTAAAAAATCTTCCCAGGGCTACAACAGCATTTACTACATTAACGACAAAGTCGTTACTCTAACGGAAATTCATACCCTGCTTGAAAAACACAATATAACCCCCAACAGCTATAATGTTATGATGCAAGGCGATGTTACAAGCATTACAAACTGCTCTTCAAACGAACGGCGTAAAATCATTGACGAAATAGCAGGAATTGCGGATTTTGACAGACGGATAGAGCAGGCTACAAACGAACTTGAAACAGTTGAAAAACGTGTTGAAAAATCTTCGCTTATTTTGTCCGAAGTAGATATCAGACTTGAACAATTAAAGGAAGAGAGAGAAGTTGCACTCAAATACCAAAAGCTGAAAGACGAAAAAACCGCATTGGAAGGTCAGATCAGTACGGTTAAATTCTTTGACATCAAACGCAACCTTGAACAGGCACATACAAATATTCTTGATTTTACAAAAAAGAAAAAACAAGAAGAGACCAAGCACAAGGATTTGGAAGAAAAATTAACACTTATAAAATCAAAGTATCAGGAGATTTCAGAGCTTGTACGTGAAAAAGGCGAAGCTCAGCAAATCGAGATTAAAAAACAAGCTGAAGAAACAAAAGGTGCAATCGAAAGAAAGCAGTCCGCAATTAACTATGCGGATAAGCAAATCCAAGACGGGCTTAAGTCAATAGAAAATTCCAAAAACGGGATTGAAGTTCAAAAACAAAAAATTAAGGATACCGAATTAAAAATCGAGCTTAAAAAAGACGAAATTAAAGGTATTGAAGAAAACATTTTAACCCAAAAAACTGAATTAAAGAGAATTCTTGAAGAAATGACAGGGCTTAATCAAACAGCAGACCAGCATATCGAAAAACGCAACCAATTAAGAAAAGAACTGGAAACCCTTCAAGACAAAGAAAATTCTTTAATCAAAGAAAAACTTCCACTGGAGTTGGAATTGGCTAATTTGCACAAAGAAATCGCCGAAGCCCAAGAACAGCTTGAACGATTAACGAATTTTAAGGCAAATTTCGGCTCTAATAAGGATAAAATAAACACCCAGTCCGAAGAATTAAAACGTGAAATGGAAGATTTAAAAATCGTTCAGCAAAATGCAATGCATGATTTAGACACGACAAAAAACGAAATTTCCGACCTGAATTACAATATTCAAATGGCTTATTGTAAAATTTCTTCGATGGAAGCTCAAAGGGCGGCAGCAGAAGAAGCTAATTTCGGTCGGGCGATTGACACGGTTATGAATGCAAAGCTCAAAGGAATTCATGCACCTTTGGTTAAGTTGGGCAAAGTTGATAAAGAATATGCAACCGCACTTGAAATTGCAATCGGCGGTAGGATGACACATATTGTTGTTGAAGATGAACATGTCGGCTCTGTTGCGATAGAACTGCTTAAATCCTCAAATGCAGGACGTGCAACGTTTATTCCGCTTAACAAAATTGCAAAAGCCCCGACAAAACTGTCTTTGCCGAAAGATAAAGGTGTAATAGACTATGCAATTAACCTCATTGATTTTGATGATAAATATATAAACGCTTTCTACTATGCACTTGGTGACACTCTTGTTGTTGAAAGTCTTGATTGTGCAAAGAAATTAATGGGCAAATACAGAATTGTAACGCTTGAAGGCGAAATTATCGAAAAATCAGGCTCAATGACAGGCGGTGCTGTAAGAAAATCAGGACTTAAATTCAGCCAAAACGAAGACGAAGAACTTGATAAATTCAAAATAAAACTTAAAGAAATGGAGAAAGACCTTTCAGGACTTGAAAGTAAAAGAGTTTCTCTTGAGAAAAAATTGGAAGATGTGAGAGTTAATTACTCAAACACAATGACTGAGTACAATAAAGCCAACATGGAATTGGGCAGTCTGGTAAAAAATTCCGAAGATAACGAAAGGTTAATCGCCGAAAAAACAGAATTTTTGAAACTCAGTGAGCCGAAAATCAATGAAATTTCTAAAAAATTAGACAAAATGGAAGAAAAACACGTTGAAATTACAAATTCTGTTTCGAATGTTCAGGTTGAAATCGAAAAAGTCGAAAAACTTATCAATGACGAAGATTTAAAAGAATTAAAGGAAAAAACCGAAAGCAGTGAATATGAAATTAAACGTTTAAATACAAACTTAAATAATGCTAATAATGATGTATCCGAATTTGGCAGAGAAATCTCTTTCTTCCAAAACCTAATCGAAACAAAAGAAGAAGAAATTGTTAATATCAATAAAAATAACGAAAATCTTGAAAAAGACAAAGTAACTTATACAAAAGAGATTGAGGAATTAAAGTCCCGACTTGAAAAATTGGAAGAACAAATTGAAGAAATTAACGAAAATTTAGGTGAACTACTTAAGCAGCGTGATGACATCAACAATGATTTAATGGAACTTGAAAAACAAAAACATGTACACGCTTCTGACCTTGAGCGTATTGAGGAACAAATAGAGTCATTTAAAGCCCGCCGCCGTGAACTGGAACCACAATTAGAAACTGCAAAAGAAGATTTGGAAAAAGCGGGGATTCAGGTTAGCAAGCTTGAACCCGTTACTATTTCGATTGATGAAATCACGGCTAAAATCAGCCGCCTTGAAAAAAGAATGGAAGATTTAGGGCTTGTAAATATGCGTGCTTTGACTGCTTATGATGAAGTTTCTGCCCGCCAGCAGGAATTAAAAGAACAAATAGAAACTCTTACAAAAGAAAGAAAACAGATTTTAGAACGTATGCAGGGCTATGAACAAGTTAAAAAAGAAACATTTATGAAAACTTTTAACAACATAAATGAAAACTTTAAAGAAGTTTTCCACAGATTGTCAGACGGAGAAGGCTCGCTAATTCTTGAAAATGAAGAAGACCCTCTTTCAGGAGGGCTTACAATCGAAGCACAGCCTCGTGACAAGAAAAAACAAAGACTGGAAGGTATGTCCGGCGGCGAAAAATCTTTAACCGCATTGGCTTTTGTCTTTGCAATACAAAAGTATATGCCTGCACCTTTTTATGCGTTTGACGAAGTTGATATGCACCTTGACGGAATTAACGTTGAAAAATTGTCCGAAATGATAAGACACCAAGCTAAAGATACGCAATTTATAGTAGTTAGTTTACGTAAACCTATGATAGAATCAGCTAATAGGACAATCGGCGTCACTCAAAAAGAAAAAGGTGTTACAAGGGTTACAGGTGTAAAGTTAAGGGATGAATAAAAGAGACAAATGACAGAAGCAGTAATGCCAAAAGAAATTATAGAAAATAAGGTCTACATAATTCGCGAACAGCGGGTTATGCTGGATAAAGATTTGGCTTGGCTTTATGGAGTTGAAACAAAAGCATTAAATCAGGCTGTTAAAAGAAATCCCGAACGCTTCCCTGAAGATTTTATGTTTCAACTTACTCAAGAGGAATTTGCAAATTTGAAGTTCCAAAATGGAACATCAAGTTTGAGGTCACAATTTGTGACCTCAAGAAAAGATGAAACTTTGATATCGCAAATTGCGATATCAAACGAAGAAGAAATTTTGAGGTTCCAAATTGGAACCTCAAAAAAAGAGGAAACAAGAGGCGGTCAAAGATATTTACCCTACGCATTTACGGAACACGGTGTTGTAATGCTGTCGAGTGTTTTGCGAAGCGAAAGGGCTGTCGCTGTAAATATTCAAATTGTACGTATTTTTAATAAATTGAGAAATATGGCAATTGAACATAAAGATTTGCGTGATGAATTGACTGAGCTGAAAGATGCTTTTATTAAATACGCAAGAGATAACAATTTGGAATTGGAAGAGATTTACAAACAACTGGATTATTTAAACGATATTACAAAACCTGCTAAAATAGGGTTTAAAAGTGAGCGGTAAGAAGAAAAGATGACAGAGGCGTTTGATTATAGTTTAATTGAAACAAAAGAGGTTACATCCACTTACAATTCTTCTCCTCAAGGAGCAAGAGGGATTTCTGATCCCAATTTTGATTTCGTATCTGTTAATCCTGTTACTCAGGAATTTGACGGAATTGAAATCCTTGTCAGCATGGCAAAAACAGGAAAAATAAATCCTTGGAATATTGATATTGTTGATATTACGGATAAATATCTTGCACAAATGTTTCAAATGAAAGCACAAAATCTTCGTTTAACAGGAAGAACTCTTTTGTTCGCTGCAATTTTGTTAAGGCTTAAATCAAATATATTGGAAAATATTGATATAAATGAATTTGAACAAGAACCGCAGCAAGATTTTGAACTTAATGACGACGATTTTGAAGCCGATTATCCGCAAGATTACAATACAAATAACGTAATTTCGATTGATGAAGTCCTGCAGCGTCGCACAAGCGTGCGTTTAAACAGAAATCGTGTTGTTACGTTGAAAGACTTAATTCGTCAATTAGAATTTTACGAAATGATTGACAAAAAACAGTCATTAAAAAATGCCCATGAGCGTGCAAAAAGACGTGTACGCTCTTATGCCAATCTGACTTCCGAGGATATTATAAACCTTGCTCACGAAGAATACATTGAAGACAGTGTTCAAAAATTAAAAGAAAATCTTGAACAAATATTCAAAAAAGAAAAAAGGATTGAGCTTAATGAGCTTATCTTGCTTGGAATGGATAAAATTACGGCATACATAGCACTTTTGTTTTTATCCGCAGAAAGCAATTATGAACTTGTGCAAAAGGAATTTTATGCGGATTTATATGTAACGAGGGGAGTATAATAAAAATGTCATGCTGAAATTGTTTCAGCATCTTATCGGCGTAGTTCATTGAATAGAGCCTGAAATAAATTCAGGATGACAAAACGGTAAAAATGGAACAACAAGAATTAAAAGCAAAAATTGAAGCAGTATTATTTACAACGGCAAAAGCTTTGAAGGCTAAGGAAATTGCCGAAATTTTGGAATGCGAAACCGATGTTATCGAAGAAGCTTTGTTAGAACTGATTATGGATTATTCTTCGCGAGACACTGCTTTGGAAATCGATGACGAAGACGGATATATTTTACAGGTTAAAACCGACCATATGGATATTGTCGAAAAGCTTTGTCCCGTTGAGCTTAAACCCGCCGTTTTAAAAACATTAACCGTTATTGCGCTAAAAGAACCTATCAGGCAGTCTTACTTAAAGGATTTGCGGGGGTCAAACGCATACGAACATGT
>JAQVKX010000063.1 GCA_028694425.1 Candidatus Gastranaerophilales bacterium | reverse complement strand
AAATTACGAAAAATTGTCATTTTTCGAATTTTTCCGCATCCTATCTTAAAAGTACTATTTTTTGTCCGATTTGTCAAGTTTTTAAAGCCGGGAAATTTAATAAATGGAAAATCAAGGCTCTGCAAGAAGCAATAAAAGTTTTGAAGCAACAAGCCTAAACTAAATGGCAACTTTCGCTTGCGTTGTAAGAGCTTCTTACAAGCGGGCCTATTTGGTAATTTTTTATACCAACTTTTTTAGCCAAAACCTTCAATTGTTCAAATTCTTCAAGCGTGTAATATTTTTGGACAAGCAAATGCTCTTTGGACGGTTGAATATACTGTCCGATTGTCACAATATCACAGCTGATATTTTTTAAATCGGTTAAAGCTTGCTCTAATTCCTCAAAAGTCTCACCAAGCCCCACCATTAATCCTGATTTGGTTAAAATATTTGAATTATCTTTCACATATTTAAGTACATCCAAAGATCTTTGGTAAATCGCCTGTGGGCGAGCAATTTTATACAACCTCGGAACGGTTTCAATGTTGTGGTTAAATACATCAACGGAAGTTGCGATTATTGTGTCCAGTGCCTTTGTATCACCTTTGAAATCCGGAGTTAAAATCTCGACTTTGATTGGTGTGAAGTGAAAGGTAGGAGGTGAAGCACCATTTTGAGGTGAAGGGGTGAAAGGGTAAATGGGTGAATGGTTGTCTTCCTCTCCCCTTGCGGGAGAGGAAAGAATTTCAGCACGAGGAACGAGTGCTTGAAATTCCGGTGAGGGGTATTTGTTGTCGGGCAAGTATGCCCGACCTACCTTGCACTTGACCGCTTCAATACACTTTGCAAAATGTTGTGCACCTCCGTCAGACAAATCATCACGGGTCACGGAAGTTATTACAACATATTTTAAATCCAACTCTTGTACGGCTTTTGCAACGTTTGCGGGCTCATTTTCATCAAGCGGCTGAGGTTTTTCGCAACTGATATTGCAAAAACGGCAGTTGCGGGTACAAACATTACCCATAATTAAAAAGGTTGCGGTATTCTTCTGGTAACACTCATTTTTATTCGGACATCTGGCACTTTCGCAAACCGTATTAAGACAATTTTCCCGCAATATTCTGCGAACATTTTTTGTTTTGTCCGTGTCAATTATCGGTCGTTTTAAATATTCAGGTAGTCTTGACATTTTGTAAAAATCCCCCCACACTACCCTCCCCCTCAAGGGGGGAGGGAGATTAAATCAATCTTTCTACATCTAATCTTGTTTTTAATTTTAAGGCAAAAACTTTTTTGCCTTTAAAATCGAAGTTAAGTAATTTACTTGCATCTTTCTCGGTTGTAATCAAAGAAACAGGTGCATTTATGCACCCTACAAGTTTATCAATGTCAGCCTGAGTGTAATTGTGGTGGTCATCAAAATCAACTGTTTTTAAAACATCATAATCTTTTAAAAAATTGTAAAACTGTTGAGGCTGACCGATTGCACTAAATGCAAGGATTTTTTCACCTTTGGAAAGTCTCTCTTCCGGTTTAAAAACATTATAAACAAAATCAGGCTCCATATAACAAACAAAAGTTTCTTTTGACAGTTTCTTGTTCATAATTTTGGCATATTTTTCGGCTCTTGTATGTTCAGTATTCTTGCTCACTATTACAATCTTATCCACTCTGTCAAATGCTTGAGCACCTTCTCTTAAAGGTCCTGCCGGCAGTAATTTCTCGTTACCGAAGGCTTTTTCGCTGTCAACAAGCACAATGTCCAAATCACGATGGAGTTTTCTGTGCTGAAAACCGTCATCAAGTATTATTTTTGTAACACCAAATTTTTCTATCGCATATTTTGAACCGCCATAGCGATTTTTGCAAGTTATCACAACAGCTTTTGTATTTTTTGCAAGCCAAACAGGCTCATCTCCTGCCATATCGGCATCAAAAAATATTTTTTCACCGTCGGATATGAGGTTTATTGTGTTGGGCCGGAAAGCCCAACCTTCCTTTGATAACCCTGAACCGTAGCCTCTTGAAACAATTGCCACTTTTTCGCCTTTTTGTGTCAAATAATTTGCAATTTCAGCCACAACAGGGGTTTTCCCTACTCCGCCGGTTGTTAAGTTTCCGACAGAGATAACAAAAGCATCAACTTTTTTGGGTGTTAAAATATTTTTGTCGTAAAGGCTGTTTTTTAGACGGCTTCCGATGGCATAAAAAAACGAACAAAACTTTAGGATGCTAAAAAACAACCCCTTTGCTTGCTTATTGTAATGTATTTTAGAAATATTTACTTTAAAACCCATATTTTTTGGTGCATAAATACACCCTACCATTCTTTCTATTCCATGTATTAAAACATCAATCTAAACAATAAAAATCTTTTATTTAGTCTTTCCGAGAATTTTTTAAGATTATGTGTTGTAACAGATGTATCTTCAACAATTTGCTGAAGCCGGCATTTTTGCTGAGGCGTCATTCCATTAACAAGTTCAAGAGCATTTGAAATATCATTCATTGCTTTATTTACGTTATTCACTGTTGTGAATAATTGTTCTTTAAGCTTTTCATCCCTTGTCATGGAAGATACGGAAGTGCTTATTTCATTTAAGTTTTGCATAATTGCCTGCAAATCGGCACCCAATTTTTTAGCATCCGTATTATCTAATATTTTATTTAAATTATTTGATAACTTACCGATAGAATCCGCCGTGGATATTAAAACAGGTTTAAATTTATCATCACCTATTATACCGTTAATATTATTAGAAACTTTATTAATATTTTGTGTAACTTCTTTAGCCATAACAATCATTGTATCTAAATCTTCTTTAGAAGAATCTATCAATTTTTCTGCTTTTTCGATTGTTGTGGTAGCTTTAGCAGTAAGTTTATTAATATTTTGAACACTTTCTTTTAAGTCGGCAATGACATCATCGGAAAGCAGTTCATTAACTTTCACGGTAGTTTGGGTTAAAGATTCTGCAGCCTTATATTGCAAATCAAGGAAATCGGCAATTCTCATAGGTTCAACAACCGTGTAAAGAGAAGTTTGCTGTGGATAAGGCAAAACCGTATTATCTAACATTGAAATCCGTAATTTATCACCGTTAGGAGTTTTTACAATATCTCCAAGCATATAATCAGGAATAATAAGCCCCGGCATATTAATAACATAATCAACCTTATAAGCGTATTTTGTTTTAACTTTATCTCTCATCATAGGAGGAACCATTTGCGTAGAAAGAACCTGAACATCTCTGACTTTTCCTACGTCATAATATTCTTTATCCAGTTTTATCTGAACGGAGTCATTTTTATAAAGCAATTTTGAGTCGTTAAATACAGGCAGATAAGTTGTTCTGATTTTTGGCGGAGTAATTTCCAAAAATTGCTCACCGATAAGCCCTGATTGTTGAATTGAAAATACCGATGCTTGCGGGATAGTAATTCCTTCTTCCGTTATTACAAAACGAAGCTTAACATAACTGTTATCGCCATTAAGAACAGGGATAATTTCTTCAACTTGTCCTATTCGAAGCCCCATCATCTGAACTCCCGAGCCCGGACGCATACCGTTAACGTCCCTGAATATTACTTCAGTTCTTTCTCCCGAAGAGAATGAACGACCTTTTACCCACAAGATTGTGAATAAAAGTATGAAAAGTGCTATTAGTGTTAAAATCCCTACTTTAAACGATGACGAAAATCTCATTTACTCTCCTCTGCTCAACTATTGTATCAAAAAAACTTCATTCTGCCAACATTTGCATAGGTCCTTCCAAAGATGCGGATACGAATTGTCTTGCATATTCATTAGGCGTACTTAACATTTCTTTAGGAGTACCTTCAAAAACTATTTTCCCCTGATAAAGCATGATAACTCTATCAGCGGTTCTTTGTATTGTTGACATTTGGTGTGTAACAACAATTGATGCCGCTTTTGTTTCTTCTTTCAGCCTTACAATGTAATCTTCAATTAATGTTGATGAAATCGGATCTAAGCCCGCAGTAGGCTCATCATAAAGAATTGTTTGAGGCTCTGTTACAATTGCACGTGCAAAGCTGACACGTTTTTGCATACCGCCTGAAAGTTCGGACGGATATTTCATCTCAATTCCTTCAAGTCCGACCATTTTTAATTTTTGTTCAACAATTTTTTCCAATTGAGGCTGTTTGAATTTTTTTCGGAATTCTTTTCTTTCTTTAAGGGCAAAAGCGATGTTATTAAATACATTCAAAGAATCAAACAGTGCAGAATATTGAAAAACCATTGAAATGTCGCCCAAGGATGTTTCAATCTGCCCGCTGTCAGGATGGATTAAGTCACAAATAAGTTTTAGTACCGTACTTTTACCCGAACCGCTAAAGCCTACAACAGCAAGTACTTCGCCATCTTTAACTTCAAATGAAACATTATCTATAACTCTTTTATTATCAAATGTTTTTACTAAATTTTTTACTTTTATACTCATATTGTTTGCTTACCTCTGGTTTTATCTTATTAACTTTTTGTCTTAGTAAATGGGAAATAGTAAATAGTGAATAGTGAATGGAGTTTTTTGATTTTTATTTACCATTTTTACTCAAATAATTCTGCAGGGTTTATTTTGAATTGTAACATTTTGGCGGTTTCTCTGCCGTTATCTCCGCCTTTTCTTTGCATGGTTATTTTTCCGATTTTAAAATTGCCTTGTTTTGTTATTTCTACATCCCCCGTATAATAATTTAAAACAAAATTCATAGGTTTTAAAACCCAATCCGTATTTTCCTTCAACTTTCGAATAACTAACATCCACTCGGCTGAAAATCTTCCTCGCCCTTTTAAAATATCCGATATAATCATTGTTTTATTAGTAGTTAGAAAATTTTTAAGTAGTTCTTGTTCATTTTGGAAAAATTCATTTGCAAACATTCTTCTTTTATCTTTAGGAGAAGTTATTTTAGGCGGAACTTCACCGGTATAATGCTGTAATAATTCATATACGGATTTGGGAATGTTCCATAATAAATCATAATTTTTTAACCATCTTTTGTCAATTTGGTTAAATCCTTTTTTATTACTTACAAGTTTAACCTGTAAGTTTTCGGCACATATTGCTTTTTTCAGCTTAATTGTTATTTGAATTTGAACATCTGTTTTTTCACCTGAAATCTTTATAGCTTTTACATACTCAATTTCATTTAACTTATACTGCATTATTAATAACCATTTTTTTGCATCCTCATCTGACTGCCAATTATTAAACTTATTAATAATGTCATTTTCATTTTTAAAGCCGTCTTTTGACGTTTTTGAACCTAATTCTCTTGATTTTTTATAGTTCATTTTTTCCCTAACTTACAATATTTGCAAATTCTTTGGTTATTTCCTGCAAAACATTTACCACAACACTATTTCCAAATTGTTTATAGGCTTGTGCATCTGAAGAATGATGAATAAAATCATCGGGAAAACCCATTGCCCTTGCACATTCTTTGGGTGCTAATTTTCTTACCGTATTTTTTGTTAAATATAACCCCGTCTTTGCACCTATTCCACCACCATAAGCAGATAAAGTAATTGCATGCCCTTTTTCGTGGTATATTCTTTCTCCTTGCCCACCTTTATTAACATAACCAACTCTTATCGGTTTTAGAGGATATGAGTTTAAGATATTTTTGTTTATTATTAAATCCTCGGTAATTTTAATATCTTTTCTATTTATGATATATTTTTCGGTTTCATCAAAACTCAGAAGAATATCTTTAAGAGCTATCGGGGTCATTGAACCGGTAGGGAATTTAAAAGAATTTATTCCTAACTTTGAATTAATAGCAATAATGTAAATTCTTTCTCTAGTCTGAGGAACTCCAAAATAACCTGAATTTAATACTTTATAAAAAACATTATAACCGATGGATTCTAATGTTGAAACAATTATATTAAGTGTTTTGCCATTATTATGTTTAGCAAAATTTTTTACATTTTCAAGAAACAATATTTTAGGTTGATGATATTTTGCAATTCGTGCAATATCAAAAAATAAAGTTCCTCTTGTATCTTGAAATCCTAATCTTTTACCGGAAATACTAAAAGATTGGCAAGGAAACCCCCCACACAATATATCATGCGGCGGTATTCTTTTTTCATCAATCTCCGTAATATCACCATCAGGTCTGTCATTAAAATTTTCCTGATAAATATCTTGAGCAGATTTATTCCATTCCGAACTAAAAACACAATTTGCCCCAAAAGATTCTAAAGCATAGCGAAACCCGCCTATCCCTGCAAATAAGTCTATAAAAGTATATTTTGATAATGATTTTTTTTCTTTTTCATCTAATTCAATCATTTGTTATTCTAATCCCCCTAAAAAAAGAATGCTGCGGCGAAGAGCAAATCCCATACCGCAATAGCAACAAAAGACCATACAACCGCTTTTGTTGTCGCAATACCGACACCTTTTGCACCGCCTTTTGCCCTGTAACCGCAAGTACAGCTTACAATCGCTATTGTACCGCCAAATACAACCGCTTTTGCAAGACAAACCCATATATCTTTCATGTAAAGTCCGTACCATACGGAATCAAAAAATGCCCTGTAATTTAATCCCCCTGCCAGATTTGATGCAAGTGCACCGCCTAAAACACCTACTACTGCAGCTACAATTACAACAAACGGCATCATAATTATCCCTGAGACAACCCTGGGGACAAATAAATATCTGATAGGATCTACTTTCAATGCCTGCATAGCATCCAACTGTTCCGTAACCCGCATGGTAGCAATTTCAGAAGCCAGTGAAGAACCAATCATCGAAATTATTGCAAATCCCGACATAATAACCGCATCTTCACGGACTATTAATATTGTTACAAGCTGCCCGACATAATTTCCGGCACCTTGTTTAACCATTTCCCCTGCAACCTGCATTGCAACAATTATTGCAGACATCCCGACTATAGAAAGCGTTATGGGTAAAGAACTTACACCAAATCGTGCGGATTGTTCCAATACAGCTTTTCGGTCAATCTCAAGTTTTAAAATATATGCAAAAGTATCAATTGCTTTCCTCGTAATTTCACCCAAAGTAGTAAAAAAATCATTTACCTGCTTTGTAAACAAACGGTAAAGCTGATAAGTCGCTGATTGTTTGAAATATATACTAAAATTCTCCATATAATCATTATACAAAAAAAATCATTTCGGGCTAGTTGTTTACAAACGGGTAAACAGAGAACAGGGAACTGAAATAAATGGAACATGGAAAATTATTCAGGTGATAAGGTAAACAGTTCCGTTTAGAGTTTACGGAAAAAGTTCCTTTTTCCTGTAAACTCTGATGTCCGGTTTCAAACCTTACCGCCGGCTATCCCGCAGCCGGCAAGGTTTTCACACTTCTAAGGTCGCATACGGAAAAGTCTCAATTTTTATCAAAATTGGACTTTTTCCGCATGCTCTTACCGTTTACTATTTACTATTCACTATTTACTATTTACTATTTTTTTATTATCATAAACTTAGTAACAAATTATGGAGAGTGTATGTTTGGAATAATATTGGCAGGCGGGTCGGGAAGCCGGCTTTGGCCTTTATCGAGAGAATTATATCCTAAGCAGCTGTTAAATTTTGATTCTGATATAAGCCTTCTGCAGGCTACTTTTGAACGTTTAAAAAGTTTTATGCCGCCGGAAAATATAATCAGTATAACAAATGTCAAACATACGGCAAACGTAAAACGTCAACTGGAAAAAATTAATGACAATATTTGTGTTTTGTCTGAGCCTTTGTCCAAAAATACCGCTCCTGCTATTGCTCTTGCTACAAAATTTATTATGGAAAAAGAAGAAGACCCTGTAATTTTAGTTGTTCCATCGGATCATTTAATCCATAACAACAAAAAATTTCATGAAACCGTTAAAAAGGGTGAAAGATTAGCCCAAAAAGGGTATATTGTGACATTCGGCATTGAACCTACTTATCCCGAGACAGGTTACGGTTACATAAACATAATTAACAGCCCTCTTTTAGACGGATTTAAGGTTAAAGAATTTGTTGAAAAACCTGATTTAAAGACCGCCAAAAAATATCTTAATGCTAAAACTTACTTTTGGAATGGCGGGATTTTTATGTTTAAAGCCTCAACGATGATTGAAGAAATTAAAAAATTAACACCTGAAATATTTGAGATTATGAAAGAGTGTGATTTCTCCAAATCGGATAACATAGAGTATAACTTGTTTAACAAGATGCCGAATATTTCAATCGATTATGCCATTATGGAAAAATCAGACAAAATTGCCTTGGTTAAGCTTGAAAGTGACTGGAATGATTTAGGCTCCTGGCAATCTATTTATGATATAAGCAAAAAAGATGAAAATAACAATGTAATCATTGGACATGTACTTGATGAAGGTTCAAAAAACTCCCTTATTTATGCCTCTTCAAAGCTTGTTGCAACAATCGGACTTGACGATATTGTGCTTGTTGAAACCGAAGATGCCGTCTTGGCTTGCAAAAAAGATATGACGCAGGATGTTAAGAAAATATTTGAAACTCTTAAAAAACAAAACGATAACACACATCTTGTACACAAAACCGTGTACCGTCCTTGGGGATTTTATACCATAACATCTCAGGGAAAAGGGTTTTTAACAAAAGTTATACACGTAAATCCGGGGCAGAAATTATCCGTTCAGTCTCATAATCACAGAAGCGAACACTGGGTAGTACTTTTTGGTACCGCAAAAGTTATCTTGGAAGGCGAAGAACATATTTTATCACCCGGACACAGTATTGATATACCGCTTAAAGCCATTCACTCACTACAAAACCCTTACGAAGAAGATCTTGAAATAGTTGAAGTTCAAATGGGCGAATTGTTGATAGAAGATGATATTGTCCGTTATGAAGATATGTATGGAAGACCAACAACTCAGATTAAAAAGTAAAGCTCTAATTTTTACTTAAAAATCCCTCTTAAATATTGACCCGTATAAGATTTTTTGTTTTTGGCAACTTCTTTTGGGGTACCTAAAGCTACAATCTCTCCGCCGGCGTTGCCGCCTTCGGGACCGAGGTCTATTATGTAATCGGCAACCTTTATCAAATCCATGTTATGCTCAATAATTAAAACCGTATTGCCGCTATCTGCAAGCTGCTGCAAAATTTTTATAAGTTTATCCAAATCATACCAGTGTAAGCCGACAGAAGGTTCATCAAGCAAATAAAGTGTTTTGCCCGTTGCCCGTTTATTCAGCTCGGATGCAAGTTTAATCCGCTGTGCTTCACCGCCTGAAAGCGTTGTGGCACTTTGACCCAGCTTAATATAATCTAAACCTACATCATTCAAGGTTTTTAACTTGTTTTTAATTGACGGAATGTTTTCAAAAAACTCCAATGCTTCTTTTACACTCATATCAAGCACGTCTGAAATGGTTTTACCCTTGTATTTAACCTCTAAAGTCTCCCTGTTATAACGTTTTCCCTTGCAAACATCACATTTTACATAAACATCGGACAAAAAATTCATTTCGATTTTTATAACGCCGTCACCTTTGCAAGCCTCGCAGCGTCCGCCTTTTACGTTAAAACTAAACCGCCCGGGCTTGTACCCCCTTACTTTCGCCTCGTTTGTTCTTGAGTAAAGCTCCCGAATATGTGTGAATACATCCGTATAAGTTGCAGGATTTGAACGGGGAGTTCTGCCAATCGCCGATTGGTCAATATCAATAACCTTATCAATATGTTCAAATCCTAAAATCTCATCAACACCCTGAGGTTTGGGCTTGTTTCTGCGGACTTTATGTAAAGCATATTCATAAATTAAATCCTGCATCAAAGTTGACTTTCCCGAACCTGAAACCCCCGTTAAAACAACAATTTTCCCCAAAGGAATATCTACATTTATATTTTTTAAGTTGTTTAGGCGGGCATTTTTCACTTGTAAAAAATGCCCGCTTCCTTCACGATTTTTTTTCGGAATCGGGATAAATTTTTCTCCGCTCAGATATTTGCCCGTAATTGATTTTTTGCATGCCATAATATCTTCAACCGAGCCTTTGGCAACAATTTCCCCGCCGTTAACTCCTGCTTTGGGACCTATATCAATAATATAATCGGCATGTTTTATTGTTTCTTCGTCATGTTCAACTACTATAAGAGTGTTTCCGAGGTTTCTTAACTTAATCAAAGTTTGTATTAATCGAGCATTGTCCCGCTGATGCAAGCCTATTGACGGTTCGTCCAAAACATAAAGTACACCTGATAAACCGCTTCCGATTTGAGTTGCAAGTCTTATTCTCTGGGCTTCGCCGCCTGACAAAGTTCCTGCCATTCTTTCGAGAGTTAAATAATTCAGTCCTACATCAATTAAAAACTTAAGCCGAGCACGAATTTCATCCAAAATTTGTTTTGCAATTTTCATCTGATAATCGGTTAATTCTAAAAACAATTCAGAAATAAAATCAAATGCTTCATCAATCGGTATCAGTGTAAATTCATAAATATTTTTATTTTTTATTTTCACCGCAAGCGGAAAAGGTTTAAGCCTTGCACCGCCGCAGACTGTACAAGGTGTTGTTACAACGTATTTCTGTAATTCATTCGTCCAATATTCCCCGTCAGAAGCTAAACTTTCATTATATTTTTTCTCCAGATAAGGAACAACACCGGGGAACCTCATATACTGAGTTTCATAGCGTCTTGTCATAAAATCTTTTACTCTGATTTTTATCAAATCATTTTCAGAGCCGTATAAAATTATATTTTGGTCTTTTTGGGGCAGTTCTTCAAACGGTTTGTTAAAATCAATTCCGTAATGTTGGCAGACAGAGTTAATCAAATCCGTATAATATTGGTTTGTGGTTTTTGCCCAAGGGTAAATGGCACCTTCTGCTAAAGATTTTTTTCTGTCAGGTACAACCAAATTCGGGTCGATTTTGTTGTCCGCCCCAAGTCCCGAGCAGCGTTCGCAAGCACCGTAAGGCGAGTTAAAACTAAAAATTCTCGGTGCAAGTTCTTCAAAACTTAAGTTACATTTTGGGCAGGATAATTTTTCGCTGAAGATGATTTCGTTTGAAGCGGTTGAAGACCCCTCACCCAATTTTTCTGGCACTCGTTCCTCGTGCCGAAAAATCCCCTCTCCCGCAAGGGGCGAGGGTGTAGCAGTATCTACAATCATAATCCCGTCGGCTTTTTTCAGGGCAATTTGCGAACTGTCTGCAATCCTCGATTTTGCGTTTTCTTTTACCACACTTCTATCTACAACAACATGGATGGTATGTTTTAAGTTTTTTTCAAGTTTAATCTCATCTTCATCAAGATAATAAATCTCTCCGTC
>JAQVKX010000250.1 GCA_028694425.1 Candidatus Gastranaerophilales bacterium | reverse complement strand
CTAGGTCGTGTTGACACTAATAACACTATACGTCATGCCGAACTTGTTTCGGCATCTTGCAAGTGAACAAATATTAGACCCTGAAACAAGTTCAGGGTGACGGTCTGCAGGAATTAGTGTTGACAGACCCTAAATCATTTCCCATTTTCCATTTGTTAAATCACCTGTTCAACTTTTTAATCATTCAATTTAAAAAGGAGACATTAATTCTGCCGTATTTTGCCGAAAGGTCATCAATGTGGTGCATTAAGTAAACCAAAGGTTCCAAATCCTTTTGTCCTAAATCCAAAATTGCTCCCCATTCTGTTCTGGCATGGTGTGCCGCTATCATTTTTGCAACTTCTTTAAAATCTTGTGTCATGCAAATTGAAAAACCGTATTGTGAATGCGTCAGCCACTCTTTTCTGAATTTTTCATCATAGTCAATCAAACCGGTTTCGGTATTGATTGTATATTCAAAAATTTTCCCTATGTCATGCATAATACATGCTGCATAAACTTTATCTTTATCAAGTTTTGCACTGAATAAGCCTAAATTTACCTCTGCTATATTTAAACATTCAACAATATGAACAAGCAATCCGCCAAGATAATTGTGGTGCATCGTTTTTGCAGCAGGTGAAAGTTTTATTTTTTCTTCATATTTCTCAAAATAGCCTAAAAGGAATTTTTTTAGCCTTTCATCGGAAATTTTATTGATATAACCTAAAATTTCTTTAAAAAGTTTATCCTGTTCAGTCTTTTCAATACCGAGTTTTGCCTCTTTTATAAGCTCCAATGCAGAAACCAGACAATTATTAAATTTTTCGTTAAAAGAACCGGAAACAATCCGAACCAAGTTACCGCATCGAAACAGTTTAGGGTCTATTCTTTTTAATGTTTCTTCCCACAAGATGCAATTTAAAACGGTATCATTTTGGGGATCTTTTAATTGCAGTTTACCCATCTTTGTCCCTGCTTTTGTGTCTCCGGTTGAATATGTAACTACTTCGTATGTTGTTTCTGTATCAAACATATAAACTCCTTGTTATCAAAAATGGAAAATGAAAAATATTTATACCCTCCCCCGAAATCAAAGATTTCGACCCCTCCGCAAGGGAGGGGTAATAACGCACAAACTTAAAGCTTAAAGCCTCAACTTTCCATTTTCCATTTTCCATTTTTAATTTGTATTTCTACCTAACTAGTTTCTATTTCTGTCTATAATCTTATTTTCGCCCCAGGTAAAGTTAGCACGGATTTCTTTGCCTACTTTTTCTATTTGATGTTCTTCGTTTTCTTTTCTTAATCTGTTGAAATTAGAAGAACCTGAACTTATTTCGGTCAAAAATTCGTTTGCAAATTTACCGCTTTGAATTTCAGAGAGGATTTCTTTCATAGAAGCTTTTGTTGTGTCGGTAATAATTCTCGGTCCTCTTGTTAAGTCGCCGTATTCGGCAGTATTTGAGATAGAATAACGCATATCCGTTAAGCCGCCTTGATTTATTAAATCAACAATAAGTTTAAGTTCATGCAAAACCTCAAAATAAGCCATGTATGGTGAATAACCTGCTTCGACAAGAGTCTCAAAGCCCGCTTTAATTAAAGCGGTGCAGCCTCCGCACAAAACAGCCTGTTCACCGAATAAATCCGTTTCAGTTTCTTCTTTAAAACTTGTTTCGATAATTCCTGCTCTGCCTGAGCCGATTGCCCAAGCATAAGACAATGCAACATGTTTTGAATCGCCTGTTGCATCTTGATAAACCGCAATAAGTGCAGGAACTCCTTTACCTGACTGATATTCGCTTCTGACCGTGTGTCCGGGACCTTTTGGTGCAACCATTATTACACTTACGTCTTTTGGGGCTACAATTTTGCTGAAATGAATGTTAAAACCGTGAGAGAACATTAAATACTGCCCCGGTCTTAAGTTTGGTTCAATTTTTTCTTTATAAACAACGGCTTGAATTTCATCAGGAATTAAAATTTGAACAATATCAGCCCACTTAACCGCATCTTCAACTTCCATTATATTAAAGTTTTCAAGCATGGCTTTCTTGCACGAAGCACCGTCTTTTCTAAGACCTAAAACAACTTCGCAACCTGAATCTCTAAGATTCATTGACTGCCCGTACCCTTGCGATCCATAACCGATTACTGCAATTTTCTTATTCTTAATCAAATTTTTATCAATATCACTATCACGATAAATTTTTAAATCACTCATATCAGCACCTCTTTCTTTTTATGATGTAATTTTATCATAAAAAAACTTGAATAAGTGCATTCTTAATTAATCTAACAATTCATCAAGAATCTTTGCATTGTTGATTGCTTTTTGCGGATTGGCAATTCTTGAACGTTTAAGATAAGTTCTTAGAGCTTCTCTTACAAGTTCACTTCTGGTTCTTTGTTCTTCATTAGCTAACTCATCAACTTTGTCTAGAAATCCGTCAGGCATTGAAATTAAAATCCTCGCCATTTTTTTCTCCCTATTCTACACAATTAATATTTTTACATTAACGTAATATATTTTCTATATCTTTTATGTAATTGTAACATTGTTTTAATATTTTACATCAGTTAGTTGGCTTATTCTAGATGGTGTCGTCACGAGATTTTGTGATATAATAAATGTGGAAGCAAAAGAGGAGATTTCACATGGAAAATATGCAACAAAGACACGACATTTCGGACGAGTTATGGAACAAGCTAGAACCGTTA
>JAQVKX010000249.1 GCA_028694425.1 Candidatus Gastranaerophilales bacterium | reverse complement strand
ATGAACGAACATATAGAAAAGTTATTTAAAGAAATTGACAAAGATAATAACGGATATATTAGCTTGCAAGAACAAGAAGATGCGTTAGCTGAAATGGACACTAATGGAGATGGGAAGATTACCCGAGATGAGTTCTTTAATAGAAACTCATCTTTAAAGGAAGCTAAAAGTGCTAAAAACGAAGATTCAAGTTCAGATCCAGATTTAGATTTCTAATATTTAAGCGTTTGCACCCATTTTTTCCTGAAGTGTTTTTGCTGAATCTTCATATCCTGCTCTGCCCATCAGCGCATAAGTATAATTTTTTGCCTGCTCAACTCCCGGCTGACTGAATGTATTTATGTTGTAAAGTTCTCCGGCTATTGCAGTTTGAACTTCCAGCATATAGAGCAATTGGGCGACATAATACCCGTTAATATTCGGTAAACTGATAGTTACATTCGGTCTGCCAAAATCAACGAGTGCAACTTTTGTTGCATCAGCTTCAGCGTTGATTAAGTCGTTAATCGTTTTCCCGCCTAGATAACCAAGTCCGGTATATTCAAAAATTCTTGGGATTTCAACCGTATTATCAAAGTTTTCAATTCTGATAAAGTTAATTATTTTATTGTTGGGACCTTCATTATAAAGCTGGATTTGCGAGTGCTGGTCTGTCGCACCCAACGCTTTAAGCGGTGTAGGTCCGCAGTTAACTTTTTCGCCTTGATTATCAAACTCTTTTCCCAAAGATTCTGCCCAAAGTTGAACATACCAATCTGAAACATATCTTAAGCGTGATGAATAAGGCATCATAACAGAAAGTTTTTTGCCTTTATTGGTATCCATCAAATAATGAATTAAGGCATTTTGCGCAGCGATATTTTCAAAAATATCGGTATTCTTGAGTGCTAAATCCATATCTTTAATACCGCTGATAATTTCGTCGATATCTATACCGACAAGTGCAAAAGGCAAAAGCCCTACCGCAGAGAAAACAGAAAATCTTCCGCCCACATCATCCGGTACAACAAATGTTTTGTAACCTTCCTGATCAGCAAGCTGTCTTAAAAATCCTGTTTTCTTATCGGTTGTTGCAACGATATTTTTCCTGTAATCATCGCCAAGCTCTTTTTCCATTAAGTCTTTAACAATCATATACTGAGACATTGTTTCGGCAGTTGAACCTGATTTTGTAATAACATTTACCAATGTCTTTTTCAAATCAAGCAAATCCAAAAGCCCTTGGATTTGGTCAGGGTCAATGTTATCTAAAAAGAAGATTCTGGGGTAATTATTTCTTTGTTCTTCCGTTAATAAATTCCAATAAGGTTTCAAAAGAGCTTCCGTAACAGCTATTCCGCCGAGTGCAGAACCGCCTATACCTAGGACTAAAATATTCTCAAACCTGTTTCTTACCAATGATGCATATTCTTTAACCAGCCAAACCGTTTCTTCGTTATAACCCAGGTTCATCCATTGAAGCCATTGACCGGGCTTATCTTTTCTCTTATTTAAGTCAGATATGACTTGAGCAATTTTTTCTCTGTGATTTTCAAATTCCTGTTCTATTTCCAGACCGTTCTCATTTCCAACAATGGCGGATTTCACGTTTCGATAATCTAATTTAATCATTTCACGTCCTCTTCTTTAATTTTTTAATATATATATAATTTTTTTATTAATTAGAAAGTATTTATCAACGGCTATAATCCCAGTATATAGATTGTACTATCGACATGTTTAAAAAGAAAGCAAAAGTTTAAATTTGTTAAGAAGATTTAATGTATTCCGTCGTAAACCTATACGCTTCGAAGGTTGAGGAAAAATGTTTGGGGGGTAAACCGGCTTTTATTTTAAGTGAGTTTAAAAACATTTCTTTTTCCGGAAGCTGTTCCCAAACAGAAGGCAGATAAACCGCCTGATAACCTCTGTCTTTTATAATTATCCCGTCGATATAAGGTCTGATTTGGGATAAAAGGTCGGCTTCATCCTCAAACTCCATTTTTTCAGGTGCAGAAAGCAGGGAAACATCGATTTCTAAATCATTAAATTCATCTTCTGTCAAAGGTGAAAAACGGGGGTCTGAAAACGCAGAATTTTGTGCATTTTTTACCAAATCATCAATCAATGCCCGATGGGCGATAATTGAGCCGATACATCCTCTGAGATTACCGTGTTTTTCTAAAGTTACAAAACAGGCACCCGGCTGATAAAATACTTCAGGGATTTCATTAATTGCAATCTTTTCTCTGTTAAATCCGGCTGAAATACTCTTTTTACATACGTTAATAACATAATCAGAAAAAAATTGCTTTATAAAATTATTTTTTTCGCCCTCATTCAACAACCAGCTTCCATAGCCTACAACCCTTGAATTATCGCCTGTCACATCTCCCGAATTAATCATACCTATTCGAATCAGAGAATATTTTTTAATTTTTGCAAATGCAGTTAAGGCACAAACCGCAGTCGAGCCGCAAGCCTGCTCAGGATTAAATCCTTCTATATCTTTATTCTCAATCATTTCGGCGGTAAGACTGTCAACTTTTCTCGCTTCGGATGAAGAAAGAAAATGGCTTAAGTCAGAAGAAATTACAAATCCGTTTTCTTTGTCTTCCCAGTAATAACTTATTATTTTCTTAATCTTTTCATAATTTGACCGGTCAAAATCGGAACAATCTTTACATCAGGCAAGTACGTCTGAATAAAAGGAACCTGTACTTCAGCGGAATGTTCGTCTTCC
>JAQVKX010000248.1 GCA_028694425.1 Candidatus Gastranaerophilales bacterium | reverse complement strand
GCGAAAGGGCAAAACGACGCTTTTGCCCGTAGCCCGTTCAACGGCGAATAATTCAAGAAGCCGGCGGCAAGGTTTGAAACCGGACATCAGAGTTTACAGGAAAAAGGAACTTTTTCCGTAAACTCTAGAGAAAGGCTTATAAATTGTTTCATTTTTTAACTAATCCTAATTTTAGTGTTTATGAAATTTTAATGCTGGTATGTTTTGGTGTAAGTTGGCCGGTCGCACTTTTAAAGACTTACCGTTCAAAATCGGTTAAAGGAAAAAGCTTTTTATTCTTATTTTTAATACTTTTAGGGTATGTATTCGGTACCGTTCATAAGTTAATATATAATTTTGATTACGTAATTTTATTATACATTGTAAACGGCTTGTTGGTTTTTGCCGATATGACACTTTGGCTTAAATATAAAGACAATAATTGAGGATTTATGAAAAAATTATTTTTAATACTTACTGTTTTTACACTTATCTCCTCGGCGGGGTATGCTCAGGATACAATAGCTTTATTGACACAAAAAGGTTTTTTTGAACGTCCGCAACAATCTTACGGAATAAATTCTTATGAAGGAATTAAAAGAATTTTATACACCCACCTTAAATACGCTAACGATTATAATTTTGACGGTTTAAGGAATCTTTATTCCGATAATTATACAAATGCTGACGGATTTAATAAAGATATTTATTTTGATTTAATAAAAAAAACTTGGGAAATTTACCCCGGTATAAGATATAAAATGGATATTAAAAACATCACAATTAACTCAAATTCTGCAGTAGCACAGGTTATAGAAAGTGCTGTTGCAACAACACAATCAAAATCAGGAGTTGTAGACAAAAGCGGCCTTTTAGAAAGTATATCAAATAGTGTTTATTACTTTGAAAATATTAACGGAGACTGGCTTATAACTTCAGATTACATAATTTCCGAAAAAACTCTTTTAAGATATGGTTCGGCTAAAGATATTGAAATAGAATTGGATGCTCCTTTTCAAGTACCTGCGGATAAAGATTATACGGCTTCTTTTAAGATACAATCACCTAAAGACAGCTTGGTTATAGCCTCAATAGGCAGGGAAAATATTACATATCCGCAAACAATAGCCGAAGAAGTTTTTAGAAAAATTAAAGAAGACGGGGTTCTGGAAAGAGTTTTTAAATCAAACAATAAAAATATCAATGAATATGCCGTAGCTTCTTTCGGCATAACAAAAGCAGAAATTAAAAACAGTTCTGAAATTAAAATTTCCGTAACAGGTTTAGGTTTTATAATGTCAAGAGTTAACGTCATTCCGAAGAACGGGTTTATAAAGGTTAAAGATGAAAAAGATGAAAAAAACAATTAAATTTCTGTATTTTGTTATAACTTTTTCATTTCTTGTTTGTGTTGATTTATATTTTTCCAACTTAATTGTTTTTAACCTTATAAACGGCTGGAAACTTTCAGCTAAATTCCTTAATATAATTTATGCTGAAAACACAGGTGCAGCTTTTAGTATAATGCAGGATTCAACAGGCTTTTTAGCATTTCTTTCCGTAATCGCTCTTGTTTTAATTTTTTATTACATAATAAAGCATTTGGAAATAATTAACCTTAAAGGTCTTTTCTTTTTTGCGTTTTTAACCTCCGGGATTGCCTGTAATTTGTATGAAAGAATTTTTTTCGGACACGTTCGTGACTTTTTTGATTTAACGTTCGTTGATTTCCCTATTTTTAACATTTCCGACATCTTTATTAACATTGGCGTTATTGGTATAATAATTTTACTCTTATTAACCAAAAAGAACGTTAGGATATTATAGGTTTGAATGGTTATAGAAAATATTATTAATTTGGTTGATGAAAAATCCCCCTCTCCCCTTGTGGGAGAGGGGGGCACATAACGACTTTGGTTGACAAAAATGAAAAAATACCGCTTTATAACAGATGAAAACGATGAAGGGACAAGGTTAGACAACTACTTGTCAGAACTTTTTGCTGAAATTTCAAGGACAAAAATTCAAAATGCGATAAAAACAGACAAAGTTTCAGTAAACGGAATTATTAAAAAACCTTCTTACAAACTCAAAACAGATGACAAGGTGGAGTTTGAATTTGAAGATGAAGAAATTGATGTTATTAAACCTCAGAACATTCCGCTTGAAATAGTTTACGAAGACGAAAACATGCTTGTTGTCAATAAGCAGTCAGGAATGTTAACCCATCCGACTTCAATCGAAAAAGAAAACACGCTTGTCAATGCTCTTTTATACAAATACGACGAAAATTTATCTGATATTAACGGATATTTGAGGCGGGGGATTTTGCACAGACTTGACAGAAACACTTCCGGGCTTTTAATGGTTGCTAAAAACAATGAAACACACGAAAATCTGGCAAACCAAATTAAAACAAAAACAGCTGTTAAAAAATACTTAGCGATTGTAAAAGGTTCTTTTAAAGATGATTTTGGTGTAATAAATTTTCCGATAGGCAGACATCCGAGACAACCTCATAAAATGGCTGTTGTAGAGGATGGCAAACCGAGTATAACCGAATTTAAGGTTTTAAAAAGATTTAAAGACGCCACTTATCTTGAACTTGACCTAAAAACAGGCAGAACACACCAAATAAGAGTACATTTAAGCTATTTAAAACATCCTGTTGTAAATGATACCCTTTACGGCGGCGGGAATTTCAAGGTAAAAACCCAAGAACAGGTTTTACAGTCTTACAAACTCA
>JAQVKX010000247.1 GCA_028694425.1 Candidatus Gastranaerophilales bacterium | reverse complement strand
TACGCGGCTTATCAATGAGCAAGCCTTATTTGATACTTATTGCGGCAATATCTTTTATAATCGGGGCAAGCGAAAAAGACAAAAAATTTTCACCTTTTTTGTTGCTTGCGGGAGCATCGTTGTTTGCCGCCCCGTATCTGCCATTTTTATTTTTGGCCGGCGACAATATTTCACTTAGGACGGCGGTTGTGCCGCTGGCCGGGGCGGCGGTCGCCGCTGATACCGTTTTGAATACGGTTAAGAGGTTTAAGCCGTTTATTGCGGGGCTACTTTCTTTTGTATTCTTGATTGCTGCGGTAAGCGAGCTTTCGGATTATAAAGAAAATTACCTGATTGACAAAAGAATTACCGAATATGTTGCCGCGCATCTGGACCCGGGAAGGGAAAACGCGGTTACCGGGGCTAAAAAAACATATATAGAACAAAACGTATTTTTCGGCGAACATATAAAAAGCATAACCTCATCGGACTGGGCACTTACCGGCAGCCTTCGATGTTACACGGGCAACAGGTTTTTGCCCATGTTACAGGTTAACCCCGACAACCCCGGTGATATTAATTTAATATCATTAATTGACTTTTAAAATCCCATATTTGACACTTGGAAGACAAAAAAATCCTGTGGGCCCTTGCCATAAAAGGGTTTGCAGGATTTCTTGCTGGTGCTAAAAGTGCGTAATGTTTTTTATTTTTTCGTATCTTTTAAAATTTTTTTCATCATACTGTTATTTATAATTTGATAATCAGTGCGAAAGCCGAAGGCTTCATGTAATGCATCAGTAAAATCAGTTCTTGTGTAGATTGGCTCATAACCTTCCCCTTTAATTATTTTTAAATTCATTTCCCGTAATTCACTAATAATTTCATGGCATGTAAAATTTTGATTAAGCCTTTTTTCAATCAGCCTGTAAATAATTAGCGCTATGAAACAAGTAGTGAAATGTGCTATTATCCTGTCATCATTGCTTAAATAAACCGGTCTTGCTTTGAATTCGCTTTTCATAATTCTGAAGCATTCTTCTATTTCCCATCTCCTATGATTTACCTTGATTATTTCAGAAGCTTCATCATCAAGATTCGTACAAACGCCATAAAATCCGTCATACATTTCTTCATCGGCAATTACCTTTTCATCTAATCCATATATTATTTTATCGGCTAATTCACCATCTTTTGTTATACCGGTAGATGAGATAAAACGCTTATAATCATTTTGATTTTTCTTTTTAATATCGGATGGTCTGTTTTCAATTAATTTAACTGCACGTTCTAACTGGCGGTTTCGAATTTGTCTTTGATAATCTCTGTATTTTAAAGAGTATGTTATAATAAGTTTTTGCTCAAGACCATCTTCTTTAATCCAGCGTTCTTTATAAAAAGTTACCGATTCGTACTGTTCATAGGCTCTCTCATCGTTATCAAGCAAACTGATATCAAATGTTTCCTTGCGTCCGGAAATATGCCAGCCCTTGGAATCAAGTGCCCATTCTTTCAAATGCTTTTTTAATTTTTTTACGGATTGTGTTGTAATAAATGCTCTGTCTTGTTGATTGTTAAATTTACGATTTTCTGTTGAAGATAACCCGGCGTCTGTGCATATAATAAACTTTGATAATTCAAAATCTTTGAGAATCTTATTCTCTAATGGGCGCAGTGTTGTCTGTTCATTAGTGTTGCCGTTATGGATACTAAAAGCAAGAGGAATACCGTCCCCATCCATAAATAACCCCATTTCAACAATAGGATTCGGCTTATGATCCTTGCCGGGACCGTATTGTTTTAAACCCGCCTCCTGCTCAATCTCAAAGAAGTAGTTTGTGCAGTCATAGTAAAGAACAGAGGTATTTCTTTTGGATATTTTCAGGCTGTTTTCATATAACGAAGATTGTATAAAATCTGTTTCCTTGGCGAGTACTTCAAGAGCTCTATATATTTGATGCAGATCAAAATTAGGCTGCTCAATAAACTTTTTAGAAAGCTGATAAGTTGCAAGCTTCGAAGAAGGGAAGATAATTCTGCCGTATATCAGACGAGAAAGTATCAAACTAAGATCATACTCGAATTTATGCTTTTTTGTAATTGCATTGCATATATTATGAAGCCCGAGTTCATAATATATTTTTTGCAGGAAAAGATATCCGCAGTTAAATGAGTGCTGCTCATTTTTATTAATTTGAATTAAAGGAGAGTATTTTACGATTACCTCTCTATTTTGCGCCTTTTCTATTTTGTTAAGTTCTTCAATATATTCTTTTGCCCATTTAATAGGATCCTTGTGTGTTTTTAAGAGTTCCTCATATGTACCAAGCTTTTCAACAATTTTAGAAGTATTCTTGCCGTTTTTGCGGTATGATTTAATTACATAAAGCTGTTTTGCATTCGGTGATTTAACAATATTTAATCTCATAATTTTTTATCCCTCCTATACCATATATTATACCACATTACGGCACATTACGTCAATAGTAAATTTAAAATTTGACAAAAAAATTAAGCCATATTAAGGCTTTCAAGGATTTTTTTGTTATTCAACTGTCAAAGACCCGAAAAAATCTTGAAACTATTCGTTTAAATCCACTTTTCGGTTGTTTTTAAAAATATCCTACAATAACTTGACACAAACCAAAAAATGTATTTCAGTTGACAATAATCTAATTATATGCTAAACTAAAATCAATTGAATAATATAAATGCAGAGATTTGGAGACGCATTAATGCAAAGGGTTT
>JAQVKX010000246.1 GCA_028694425.1 Candidatus Gastranaerophilales bacterium | reverse complement strand
AAGGGAAGTGCGGTAATTGCTTCAAAGATTGGTTTTGATTTTTCCTCAAAATATTAAAGAGATAAAACCAACTTTCTTGTTAAGCGTTCCTGCGCTTGCAAAAAATTTCAGAAAGAATATTGAGGCAGGAATTAGAGCAAAAGGAGAAAAAGTAGAAAAGCTTTTTAACAAAGCCTTAGAAACCGCTTATGATTACAACGGACTTGGTTGTGATCGCGGAAAAGGTTTACGCAAATTAAAAAAACCAGTGATTGCTCTTTACGATAAAATTTTATTCAGCAAAATACGAGAAGGCTTTGGGGGAAGATTGGAGTTCTTCATCGGAGGCGGGGCGTTGCTCGATATTGAACTGCAAAATTTCTTTTACGCTCTCGGAATACCAATGCTTCAGGGTTACGGCTTATCAGAAGCCGCGCCTGTTATTTCTGCAAATGTTCCCGCTCAGCATAAGCTTGGCTCGTCGGGTAAAATAGTAATTAATCTTGATGTAAAAATTATTAATGAAGATGGAATAGAAGTTCCGGTAGGACAAAAAGGCGAGATCATCTGCAAAGGTGAAAACGTGATGAAGGGTTATTGGAAAAACGAGAAAGCTACTAAAGAAACAATTAAAGACGGCTGGCTTTATACCGGCGACATGGGTTACCTCGACGAAGATGGATACTTATATGTTTTGGGAAGATTCAAAAGTTTATTGATCGCAAGTGACGGAGAAAAATATTCTCCTGAAGGAATAGAAGAAGCGCTTGTTGAAAAATTAAAGTTTATAGAGCAAGTGATGTTACACAACAACCAAGATCCGTATACAATAGCCTTAATAGTTCCGAATAAAGAACTCATAAAAAGTGAATTGAAAAAGCTGGGTTTAACTATAAACGAACAAGCGGGACAAAGAAAAGCAATTGAGTTAATAAAAAATGAAATTGACAAGTTTAAGTCCGGTGGTGAATACGAAAATGAATTCCCCGAAAGATGGCTGCCCGCATCTTTTGCTTTGCTGGGAGAGGGGTTTACAGAACAAAATCATTTTTTGAACAGCACGCTCAAAATTGTTCGCGGTAAAATAACGGAGTTTTATAAAACTAGAATTGATTATTTATATACCCCTGAAGGCAAAGACATTTATAACCGCCAGAATATGAAGATAGTTGAGCGGTTTGACGGAGAGAATTAATTCCTTTTAGAGTAAAGCTCCTACAGAGCTTTGGTGGTTTATATTTATCAACTTTTTTTTACAATACTTGAGCTCCTATCGGAGCTCATTTTAAGTAAGAGTTCGTTCCGGAAAGACCGATATCGTAAAATTTCGCTTTGGGAAGCTGTGTCATATAAAAACCCCTCGTTATTACTTGGTTTTTTAAAACATCTAAAGCGGTAGATTTCTCTTGTTCGCATAAAAGGAACTAATTAAGGCTCCGTTAGGAGCCTTAGTATTGTAACAAAACCGAATCTTCCCACAAAAAAACACCGTAGGTGTTTCACTTAAAACCATTTCTCGTTATTTTATTAAAATTCAATCAGTAGCCGGAGGAATTCAAAGGTGGCGAACACATACACACAATTATTTGTACAAATCATATTCTCAACCAAGAACCGAGAAAACGTTTTGCGGAAAGAAATACGAGAAAGATTATTTAAATACATCTCGGGAATCATTTCCAACAAAGGACATAAACCCCTTGCGATAAACGGGCACACAAACCACGTTCACATTTTTGTTTCATTAAAACCGGATATTTCTGTTTCAAATCTTGTTAAGGGTATAAAACAGAACTCAACAAACTTTGTTAAAGAAAAGGGATTAATAAAACACAAATTTAATTGGCAAACAGGTTATGGTGCTTTTACTTATTCTCGATCTCAAATAAATTCAGTTATTAACTATATAAAAAATCAAGAAAAGCATCACAAAACCAAGACGTTTGAAGAAGAATATACCGAGTTTATGAAAAAGTTCGGTGTAGATTATGAGGAAAGATATCTGTTTGACTGATGGTCATCAGCGCATTGTGGTTGTCAACGGGTTCGATGGCGGTAATTATTTATCCTTGATGTAAAGCTCCTACAGAGCTTTTATTTTTGTGTCTTCACTCTTTTACAATACTTGAGCTCCTATCGGAGCTCCTTTTCTTTGACACAACTCCAGGTTGATGTGTTGTTAATCTGAGAGCTAATACATTGATTAAAATATGGTTTTGTCAAAACAACTTAAGTAATAACAGGCTCCGTTAGGAGCCTAAGTATTGTAACATATTTACTCTTCTCTCAAAAAACACCGTAGGTGTTTCACTTAAAATTATTTCTCGCCATCTTAATAAAATTCGACAGATCGTGGGATGATTTTAAGTACAACCAACACGTTTGAACAGATATAAGATTTTTATTTAAACGAAATTTTTTCAGTCAAAGCTTTGGAATCACCCTCTAAATTAGTTGGGACAAATATTTAATAATTATCGTAAACAAATTTTTGTCGTGGACATCTTCTAAATACAAAAATGTTACAGGGAGCAGGCTTGCCGCAACACTTAAAATACAATAGACGATATTTCTCTCGTTGATATTCGTTTTCATTTTTTCAAACTCATCTTTATTAATTATCAATGTCTCCCGCCTTTTGTTTCTCTCAGGAACTTATTCCTGCCAACAGAAGAGGCGGGAGTTGAGTTATTATTTTTTAATGATATAATAATCATTCTGAATATCGTGTTCGAAATTTTTTATTTCGACTTTTGTGAAGCCGACCTC
>JAQVKX010000245.1 GCA_028694425.1 Candidatus Gastranaerophilales bacterium | reverse complement strand
TTGTTCCAACAATAACTCCATCTGATGTCGTTCTTTGTCGTTTAAATGTGAATATGTTTGCATTTCTTACTCCTTTCATATCTATTTTACATGAAAGGTGTTGCACTTTTAATCAGAATTCCCGCAGCAGAATTTTAAAATCGTTAAAAGCAAAGATTTGTCGTGCTTTTGCCTCTCCCTTGCGGAGAGGCCGTCCTTTCAATGTGAGCGGTGAGCCGCGAACATTAGAAAGGCGAGTGAGGGTAAAAAACAGTCCTAATAAGCTTTTCACCCTCCACCTAATTTTTCTAATGCTCATTCTTCGCATTGAAAATTTTTCCTCCTCCGCAAGGAAGGGGGAATTGTAAACGCTTATTGCTAAAGGTTTTTCGCCTTACGTAATTTCTGGTGATTAGTTACGAGCGGGCGAGTTTTAATTAGAAGAGAAATCTCAAAAGTTCTGAACTTGCCATATGTTTGATGGTAGGTTCCTGGTAGTGCTATAATTTATTTATGAAAAAACAATTATCCGAAAAATTAAAACTGCTTCCAAACCTTGCGGGGTGTTATTTATACCACGATAAAAAAGGTGAAATAATTTACGTCGGAAAAGCAAAAAATCTTAAAAAACGGGTAAAAAGCTATTTTAACAAGACTCATGACAGTACGAAATTAAACATTCTTGTTCCCAAAGTTGAAAATCTGGAATATATTATTACAAATTCCGAAGCTGAAGCTCTGATATTAGAATCACATTTAATCAAAAAACATCAGCCAAAATACAACATTCTTCTCAAAGATGATAAAAAATATCCTTATTTTTTGGTGACAGACGAGGATTTCCCGAGAATTATTGTTACCAGAAAACGAAATAAAAACCTTGAGAAAGGCAAATATTACGGTCCTTATACCGATGCAAGGGCAATGTATTCGACTTTAGATTTTTTAAAAAATATTTTTCCCTTAAAACAGTGCAAAACTCCTAAATTCAAAAACCGTCCATGCCTGTATTATCAGATAGGACGTTGTCTTGCACCTTGCCAAGGGCTTGTTTCGTCTGAAGAATATAAAGCTGTGATTAATCAGGCTGAACTATTTTTACAAGGAAAACAAACCGAATTAATGCAGCAGTTAATGGAACAAATCAAAAAATACTCCGATGCCCAGCAGTATGAAAAAGCAGCAAGACTGAGAGACAGCTATTTTGATTTGCAAAAAACACTTGAACGCCAAAAAGTTGTGTACGAAAACACAAAGCTGAATGAAGATGTGATTTCCATGATGTATGAAGACGGCGTTTTTGCCATTGTAATCCTGATGATACGTGAAGGACGGCTCATTGATAAAAAGGATTTTACTTATTTTGTAGAAAATACGGATAAAACAGAACTCTTTGAAACATTTTTTAGGGAATATTACAGCAATCTTTCATTGGAATTCCCTGATAAGATTGTCTCACGTGAGCTTGAAGCACTGGGAGAAAAAGAAGTTTATCAGGAATGGCTTGAAATTTTATCCAAGAAAAAAGTCAAAATAAGTTATGCTAAAACCAAGCAGGGGCAAGAATTACAGGCTCTTGCGGATAAAAATGCCAAAGTGCTTTTGAACAATGCGAAACTTGAAAAAATGTCTAAAATTCGGGATGATTTTAATGAAATCGGTTCGTTTTTGGCCGAAAAATTAAAATTGAAAAATTTTCCGCACAGGATTGAATGTTATGATATTTCGCATATTCAAGGCACAAATACGGTTGCTTCCATGGTAACTTTTGTCAACGGTGTTGCAAAAAAATCCGCTTATAAAAAGTTCAAAATCAGGCTTGCCGAAGGCAAGCCTGATGATTTTCTTTCTATGAAAGAGGTTTTAACCAGGCGTTTAAATCGTTTAGGTGAAAAAGATTGGGAAAAACCCGATTTGATAATAATTGACGGGGGAAAGGGTCAGTTGTCGGCGGTGATGAAAGCGGTTGAGGAAATTGAATGGTCAAATGGAAAAAAGGGAAAAGAAAACCCCTCACCCGAATTTCAAGCACTCGTACCTCGTGCTGAAATTCTTCCCTCTCCCCCAAGGAGAGAGGGGGAGAATTGTTCAACCGTTGAAAACATTGATTTTATAAGTTTAGCCAAACGACAAGAAGAAGTTTTCTTACCCAATCAATCAAAATCAATCCTTTTACCCCGAAATTCATCTGCTTTGTTTTTAATCCAGCGGATACGTGATGAGGCCCACCGCTTTGCTATTACTTATCATCGAAAATTACGGGATACCCTGTTGGGCTGAAAGCCCAACCTACAAGCCCAATCTACAGCTTAAAAGATGTCGGGCAAGTATGCCCGACCTACAGATTAATAATTATCAATAACTTTTTTATAAAATTTTTGTAATTTACTTTTTATTTTAATGGCAACTCTTAACTCTGCATTTATTGTATTCAGTTCAATTTCTAAATAATCAATTAAACTTTTGAGATATTTTTTTGTGTTCTCTTTCATTAATTCTCCTTTTTGTAAACATATATAAAAATGTGTGTCGAATTAAATATATATGTGTTGTTAATAACACATATAATAAATTGTTTTATATTTTTTGTCAAGTAATTTATACTATTCATATGGATAATAGAAGTTATATAAGATCTTTAATGGTATTGCACAAAATTTCTGTCAAGGAACTTGCACAGAAAATGACTGAAATAACCGGTAAAAAATATACAAGAGACAGTATCAACGGCAAATTGGCAAGAAATACGCTGACTTTACAAGAATGCCAAATTAT
>JAQVKX010000062.1 GCA_028694425.1 Candidatus Gastranaerophilales bacterium | reverse complement strand
TGGTTGATTTTGACAACAAACCAAGAAACAGAACCGTTTATGTGCAAATAGTTTATTAAAATTATAACAAAGGAAAAATATTTGGGTTATAAGGTGATTTTAAAGTGAGCAGCGAGCAGTGAACAGTGAGCTGCGTTTTTACTATGCCTCTTTGCGTCTTTGCATCTATGCATCTTTATTACTTTTTGCATTTAGCTTTTTGCTTAATGTCCACTTGGCAAAAAATTTTGTTTGAATTACTATAATATTAGTAAAGGAGTAAAAATGAAAATCGGAATACCGAGAGGAATGTCTTTTTACAACGATTACCCCTTTTTCTTCGGATTTTTCACCGAGTTGGGTATAGAAATAGTTTTATCGGACAAAACCACTAAGAAAACTCTTGCAAAAGGAGCGTCTTTGGTTGTAACCGAAACTTGTTTGCCTGTAAAAGTTTTCGTAGGACACGTTTTAAATCTCTTAGATAAAGGTATTGACACGATTTTTGTTCCTTCATTGCAGTCTATTGCTCCTAAAATTTACAACTGCTCAAAGATAAGAGGGCTTCCCGATTTAGTCAGGAATGTCGTAAAACGTGATTTTACAATAATTGAAGCAACGCTTGATAAATCCGAAAAAAATATGGGGTTTTATGAGTTTTTAGGCGAAATTGCTGCCGGTTTCGGAATTACTGATGAGAAAAAGATTAAAAAAGCATCTAAAGTCGGCTGGAAAGTCTATAATAACTTTAAAGTTATGACCGCATCCGGTATGGATTACAAACAGGCAATGCATTATGCTCTTCAGGGTAAAGTTTTCATAACAAGTGACGACAAAGAGTATCCTATTTCCGTAGCACTTGCTTCACACGCTTATAACATTTATGATGAAAAAGTTTCAATGAAAATATTTGAAAAACTGAAATCTATGGATGTTAAGGTTTATAGTGCCTTGCAACTTACCAATGAGCAAATGGAAGAAGGTATAAACACACTTGAACAAACGGCTTACTGGGCAAATGAACGTGAAATGACGGGTTGTGCGGGACATTATCTTAAAGATAATAAAATCGACGGAATTATCACATTAACCGCATTCGGTTGTGGTCCGGATTCGTTAATGATAGAGCGGATTAACAGAAAATCAAAACAGTTTAACAAACCTCTTTTAAATTTAACGATAGATGAGCACACGGGTGAAGCCGGCTTTATAACCAGACTGGAAGCCTTTGTTGATATGCTTTACAGAAAGAAAAGAGCAAGAATTATAAACAAAATTAATATAGGCGAAACCGAGTACATCCCCAATACCAATTTCATTCAGGTTGAGGAAAATGTTAAAGGGAAAAGTTTGTAAAAAGTAAAAATAAGCAGAATATATGAGAAAAGTTTATACTAGTCTTTGCTCCTGTAAACCAGACAATCTTTGTAAGAACCTCACAAATCTTGATAAAAGTGAGGGTTCAGTTTTTCTAACAAGTTTTGCATGCTTTTTAGCTGAATTATAAGCTTGTATAACTCGGTTTTGACTTGTTATTGGGCGTTCAGCCAAATAATTTGTTATTTTATTAGTGCCTTTGGTTATTATTCCTTCCGCGTTTTGAACTACAAATAAAACAAGATCAAACCCTCTTATTTCAATAGTTACTTCATCTTTTACCCCATTACAAGCTAATTTATTTAACGCTTGATCTAAAAAATCTATTTCTTTTTCAGATAAAATTTTACGCAATTTAGGAATTGGTGGGCGTTGTACCATTGATGTAAATGCAACATTATTTGAAACATTATTATTTTGTATTTTCTGTATCATTATATTATCCTTTTAAACAGCTATATTATAATAAACCCTCTAAAAAATAAATTTGTTATTTTATTAATTTTTTGTTACATGATGAAGAATAAGGTAATACCAATTTGCAATCAATTAAGTATACAAGTACTGTGTCATGCTGAATTTATTGACAAAGAGAACCGCTGAGGTATCCGAAGCGTGTGACCCTGTCTGCAGAGCTTAGCATCTAACTAGCGTAGTCTGTGGAATAGATCCTGAAACAAGTTCAGGATGACGCGACGTTATATTTACTTGTTTATCTGAGTTGTTAAAAAATAATTTTATCATAAAAGACTAGAAGGTATAACTATAACTTTTTGATTTTCTTGTGGTAAAATGGAGAAAGTAAACAGGAAACAGTGAACAGAAAAGAAGACAAGATGCGTAGAGGCGTGGAGGCGTGGAGCAAAATACTAAAATAATTTTCCATTTTCCATTTTTAATTTTCCATTTATAAAATTACTTATTCACTTTTAAAATCAACTTATAAACTAAAAAGCGAGGTATAACAATGACAAACATTAAAAAAATAAAATTAATAATTCTTACGGCAATAATTTCCTGCGGATTGTGCTTAGGAACAAATGCAGCGGTTCAAAATAACTATAAAAACCATAAGAAACCTGTAACAACTGTTCAACAACCGGTTGCACAATCTGTTGTTAACAATTATGAACTGACTAAATCACTGGATATTGTTGCAAATCCGACTAAGTATTTGAACAAACGTGTTAAAATCAGAGCGATATTTGATAAATTTTCTACGTTAGGGCTTGATTACAAACCCGCTTATAAAAGTTCCGAAAAATACATAACTTTTTTAATCAAACGGGATGATGTTATAAACCATGTAGTTCCGCTCTCCGAAATGAAAAATTTTTTGGTAAGAGAAGAAGCTGAAAAGTATATTGATTTAAAACCGGGAGACCAAATAGAATACAGCGGAGTTGTGTTTTCGAATGCTTTGGGCGATGCTTGGATTAGCGTAGATAAGTTTGTTGTTTTGACACAAAAAGAAAAAAGTAAAAAGTGAGAGGTGAGAGGTGAGTAGAAGTAAAAAGCAAAATGCAAAAGGTTTTAGCTTACTTTTAGCTTTTTGCCTTTTGCTTTTGGCTTAAAAACAGTTCACAGCTCACTGTTCACTGTTCACTATTTTGGAGATTGAGAATGAATCAAAAAGAAGTTTTTTTAACCATACACGGGCATTTTTATCAACCCCCGCGGGAAAATCCATGGTTGGAATCTATTGAATTACAAGACAGTGCTTCGCCTTATCATGATTGGAACGAAAGAATAAACAATGAATGTTATAATCCAAATTCGATTGCTAAAATAGTTGACAGCAAAAACCGCATTTTAAACGTTGTAAATAACTATAAATTAATCAGCTTTAACTTTGGTCCGACTTTGCTTTCATGGATGGAAGAATTTGCTCCTCTGGCATATGAAAGAGTTATAAAAGCTGATATAGAAAGTGTTCAGGAACGTGAAGGGCATGGAAACGCAATTGCACAAGTTTATAATCATATGATAATGCCTTTGGCAAACGAAAAAGATAAACAAACTCAAGTTCTTTGGGGAATAAAGGATTTTGAAACAAGGTTTGGCAGGACATCCGAAGGCATGTGGCTTTCTGAAACCGCGGTGGATGATGATACTTTAAGAGTTTTGGTAGAAAACGGCATTAAATACACAATACTTTCTCCTTATCAGGCGTTAAAAATCAGAAAACTTAAAGACAAGGAATGGACGGATGTAAGCTGGGGTAATGTAGACCCTGCAAGGGCTTACAGATATAATATCAAGTCTGCTCCGGGGAAACATATTGACTTATTTTTCTATGATGGTGCTATTTCTAAATCGGTTGCTTTTGACGAAATTTTAAAAGACGGCAATAAATTCATCAGAAGACTTAAAGAAGGAGTTTCAGAAGAACGTGAATACTTTCAGCTTATAAATATTGCAACGGATGGTGAAAGCTACGGACATCATACAAAATTCGGAGATATGGCTCTTTCTTATGTTTTAAGAGTAAAAGCAGAAGAAGAAGGTTTTACAATCGTAAATTATGCACAATATTTGGAAAAAAATCCTCCCGAAATGGAAGTTGACATTAAACAAGCATCTTCATGGAGCTGTTTTCATGGTGTCGGAAGGTGGAAAGAAGACTGCGGATGTTCAACAGGCGGTCATCCGGGCTGGAACCAAAAATGGCGTAAGCCTCTCAGAGATGCCCTTGATTATTTAAGAGATGAATTGATTGTTATCTTTGAAAAAGAAGGAAAAAAATATTTTGTAGAGTCATGGAATGCCAGAAATAACTACATTGACGTTATTTGAGACAGAAATGAATTATCAATCAAAAAGTTTCAAAAAGCAAATCTGGTTGCAGATTTATCCGAAGAACAAAAGGTGAAAGCAATGGAATTGCTTGAAATGCAGCGTCAGGCAATGTTAATGTACACAAGCTGCGGCTGGTTTTTCTCTGAAATTTCTGGTATTGAAACCGTCCAAATTATGAAATATGCAGCCAGAGCAATGCAGTTAGCACAAAATTTCAGCAAAAAAGAGTTGGAAAAACATTTTCTGGATATTTTGGCGGAAGCAAAAAGCAATTTTCAAGAATTCGGTAACGGAAAAGATATTTTTCAAAAATTCGTTAAGCCTTCGGTTGTTACAACCAAACAAATAGCGAGTTTGTGGGCTGTTTCTTCTCTTTATCGTGATTTTGAAGATGAAGAAGATGTCTACTGCTATAAAATTAAAAAACATTCTTACAAATCTGTTCAAAAAGGAAGTGCAAAGCTTGTTATCGGACACATAGAAATTCAGTCTAATATTACATTACAAAAGTCCAATGTAATGTTCGCACTTGTTCAATACTCTGGCGGTGATTTCCACTGTACAATAAGGGAATTCAGCGATGAAAACGAATATATAGAGCTCCAAAAAGAACTTTTCAGAATATTTATGCTAAATCCTTTGACCGAGATTATTCGGGCATTGGACGAGTATTTCGGGCGTGAATACTTTACGCTTAAAGATATTTTTATTGAAGAGAGAAGAAAAATTCTTCAAGTCATGCTCAAAGACAAGATGGCTAAATTTGCTCAAACTTATCAAGAAATGTACAAAGAGGGCAAAAGTTCTATTTATCATATGCAAACATTGGGGCTTAGCATTCCTGATGAGTTTAAAATTTCGGCAGGATATACATTGAGCCATCAATTTAATGATTTAATTGTTAATTCTAAAGGATTTTTAGACGGTAATATTATCCAAAAAGCAATGGATATTAACTTTGAAACAAAAAAGATTGGCATAGATATTGATAAAACAGCTACAAACAAAATTTTCAGCCAAAAAATTTCCCAAAATATCTCACGGCTTGCTCAAAGCTTGGAAATTCAGCAAGCAGAAGCAACCCTCGAGCTTTTTGACAACATTGATAAACTGGAGTTAAACGTTGATATTACGGAAGCTCAGAATATTTATTTTAATAAAATTTTTCATGAGCTTGGTGAAATTATTGAAAATATAGATAAATCCAACAAATCTTCGGATATGAAATTTATAAAAATACTTTTGGAAATAGGCGAAAAACTTAATATTAATACGGAATTTTACCAAAACTTATTGGATAAAGCTTTAGTGAAGTAGGAATAGGTCATTTTCTAAGGAGAATATTTTATGAGTAGTAGGTAATCTAAAAAGCAAGAACTTACTTTTTATCTTTACTGTTTACCAATATTTGGATATAACTTCTTACCGAAGGTGTGATTAATAAATCCGGTTCTCTCATACAAAATTCATCAAGTTTTATTATGCCCCGGCGGATGTCTCCGTTGTGTACATACAAAAGCCCGAGCATCAGCATATTCATAGGATTTTTATCTGATTTTGTTTCGTAGACTTTTATTTTTGTTTTAATTATACCTTGACCTTTAAAAGATTTCACAAGATTTTGATAGTATAAAAAATTAAGATTATATTGTTTTACGGATTTTTCAAAACAACCTTGGGCATTTCGATATTGACCCAATTTCATATAAGTCTCGCCAAGATTGTTATAATAAACCGCTGTTGCTTGAGTTTTAGGGTTAATTAAAATTGCCAAAGAAAATTCTTGAATTGCTTCGGCGTAATTTCCTTCCGCAAGGGAGTTTATTCCTTTATTGTTATGTATTACCGCATTTTTTTGGGCATCAATTTTGTAAGTATCAGGTCTTACGTAAGCTGAGGTAAGGCAAGTTGTAATTAATAAAATAAAAATTATTCTGGTAATCATAAAACCATCTCAAGTCCTTCGTGTGCCAATTCGGCAGTATTAGAGAGTTTTTTATAATATTTAGCGATTTCATCCAATCTTGCATCATTATAACCCGGATCAAAATGTGTAAATACCAGTTTTTTAGCACCTGCTTGTTTTTGAGCTTCCAGAGCCATATCAAAAGTAGAATGACCATAACCTTGTTTAGGCGAATATTGACTTAGGTAATCTTCTGTTGTGTATTGGGCATCGTGGATTAATAAATCACAATTTCTCGCAAACATAGAAAGTCTTTTATCTCCCCCCAGATAGCTTTCTTTGTCTGTTGCATAGACCAAAGATTTATTTTTATAAGCTATTTTGTAAATCATTACGCCGTCTTGCGGATGGGCATAAGATTTATATGCAGAGATAATTACTTCATCTTTTTGGGGAGTTAGTTCGCTGCCTTCTTCAATTCTTTTAATTTTTGTTTCATTACCGTCCAAAACAATGTATTCTGTTTCGTTAAAATCGCTGATTTCAAGATTTGCGGCAATATCTCCTAAATCCAGAGGAAAAGATTTTGTAAAAAGTAGTTGTGCAAGCTCATCTGCAAGGGTTTCGTTATAATCGGTTGCTCCGAATATTTTTAATTTTGTTGTTTGAATATGTGACGGTCTGAAAAACGTAAACCCTTGAATATGGTCTTGATGAATATGGCTTAGCAATAATGTTACTTTTATTGGTTTTCTGTCATAAAGATTATTTCCTGAAGCAATATGTTCCTTGGTAAGTTCATTTCCGAGTTCAATAAGTCCTGTGCCTGCGTCAAGAATAATTAAATGTCCGCCAACGTTAACTTCCACACAGGAAGTGTTTCCGCCGTATTTCAGGTAATTTTTATCCACAACCGGATAACTGCCTCTTACGCCTCGAAACTTCACTTTAAATTCATCTTTTGTATGTTCCATAATTTTCTATCCTTATTTTTTTTCGATTATATAAGTTCCGCTTCGGTCTTTTTCTGCTCCATAATAAGTTCCTGAACCGAATGCCATCATTTTTGCTCTTGTCTGAACATCTTTGTATCTTGTCTCTTTAAAGTATATATCAAAAATTACTTTATTTCTTTGGTTATTTATCCTCACTATTCTAAAAGCATTCGGATAAGACACAAGAGAAGGTGTGCTTACGTGCAAAACATTTCCGACTTGGGTTATTTTTGTTGTGTGGTAATGTCCTGAGAATACACCGATAGGATTTTTGTATTTATTAATAATCTTAAGAACTTCATCGGAATTTAAAAGTTGATGTCTCGAGCTGTGCAGAGGTTCCACCGGAGGCATATGGACAAAGATTAAAACAACGTCCTTTTTATGTTTTGAAAGTTCTTTATCCAACCATTTTAACTGCTCTTTGTCAATTTGTCCGTTTGCTGTTATACGGTCGTCAATTACTGCATCCAGTGATATGGCACGATATCCTTTTTGTGGTGTGAAAGCGTAATAGGGCTTAGAAAAACAAAAGTTTTTATTATGTGAATTAAGAATATTTATATATAATGTTTTTGACAAATACCCGCCGATGCAGATGTCATGATTACCTAAAACAGCATACCAGGGGTACTTAAGTTGGTTAGCATAACTTATAAAACTCATCAATTCCTTTTGATAAGGCGTATTAATCATATCACCGGTAAACATTACAAAATTTACATTAGGAGTTTCGTTAACCTGATTTATGGCATCTTGAAGAAGTTCTCCGGATTCTGCCAGTAAACGGTAAGAAGTATTTGTTTTTGCCGATGAATAATGTGCATCGCTTATTTGGGCAAATGTAAGATTATTTCCCGATGCACAATAAACCTGCAAACCCCAAAGCATTAAGCATGCCAATAAGATTACCGAAATCCCGTTAAGAACTTTAGTTAACAATGTTTCTTTGTTCTTTTTTCTCTTTTTTTTCATCTGTTATTAAATCTCATCTCAATTATGTTCCTGATTTCATTATAATGCAAATTATCCGAGAGTGCCTCATAAATTTTTAATTTTGCCAAATAAAGCAATTTTACATTTGGATATTTTGATATGGCGTTGTTAAGCGAATTAATTGCATAACCTGTATTTCCGTTATCATAGTAAATATAGCTTAAATCAATGAAATCCTGATAATTTATAGGATTAATCTTTGTTGCGGTGTTAACATATTTTGCATAATTTTTCTTGTCGCCCAATGATTTGTAGCACTGTGCAAGATTGTAATAATAAATAGGTCGTAGTCCGTCAAGGTCAATTGCTTTGTTAAAGTTAGCTATTGCCGCCTCAATATTTTTTTGTTTGTAGTAGCAAAGTCCCACATAGTTAAAATACTCGGCATTTTCGTGGCATTTAAGCAATTCTTGAAGAACATCCAAAGCATTGATATAATTGCCAAGGAAATAATCTATTTTTGCAAGTTCAAATTTATATTCGTTACAGTTGTTTATCTCAAGTGCTTTTTGCACATAAATTTTAGCTTCTTCGTACCGGCATAACGCTGATGCTGCTCTTGCCGTTAAGAAAAATGCAAAATCGGAATCAGGATAAAATTCCCTGTATTGTTTTAGGGCAATTATCGCATAGTTAAATTCTTCGGTTTCAAAGAAACTTATTGCAATGCTTAAATATGCTTGAGGAAATTTCGGATTTATTTTAATACATTCTTTGTAATTTGCTATTGCACTCGGATAATCCCCGTAATTTCTACAGTAATTTCCCAGCCAATAATAAGCTGAATAGTCATTGGGATTTAATTTTATTGCTTTTTTTAAATAATAAACCTGTTTTTTTTCGTTTCCCAGTTGTTTGTAGAGGTTTGATAAGTTAACAAGAGGTTGTGTGTAGGCTCTGTTAAGCGAATTTCCTTTTTTAAAATACTTAATTGCAGCGTAAGTGTTATTTCTAGCCCAATACGCCATGGCTAAATTATTATAAGCCTGTGCATTACACTTGTTAACGGTAATTGCTTTGTGAAAATATTCAATGGCGTTGCAAAAATCTTTTTTACAATAGAATTCTTGCCCTTTTATATTATAATAATCTGAATTATAAATTGTTTTGCTTATGTCTGCCTGCGGAACATCAACAATTACAACATTTTCAGGTTTTTGTGAATTGCTTAAAACTTTGGCTGTATTCTCTATAACTTGCGGGCTATCCGTTTGAGGCGGAGATATTTTATCTTTCAGGGCTTTTACTTTTATATTAGTCGGTTCGATTGTTATAATCAAATCCAGATATTCCAAGGCTTTTGCATAATTATTTGCACAAAAATAATTAGTTGCCATGTCAAAATAATCATCGGTTAATTCGTTTGCTTTTGCTGCATTCATCCAAAGCAAACCCGATAAAAAAAATAACACCAAAAACAAAATCCCTTTTTTCATATGGCAATTATAACATGAAAAGGGAACAGGAAACAGGGAACAGGAAAAAGAAGTTTATAAGGTTATAAGGTTATAGGATTATAGGTTATTTAGCTAAAATCGAACAACCTTGCAGAACTGATAAACTTATCACCCTATCACCCATTCACCTTATAACCTAAAGTGTCTTTTATCTGCTTTCTTTTTTTGTTTTTTCAAAATCTGACGGTGCAAGAACAAAACCACTTATAATCATTAAAATCCCTATAATAAAAGCTGCCGTTATATTAAAAATAGAATACATTTGTTCTGTCATTTTGTCTCCTTTCTAAAGGTCAAAATCTTATTTAATTGATGTGTTATGTTAATCAAGTTAAAAATTAATACCACAGTGTAAAAAATCCCCAGACAAATTAAAACTACTTTTATTATGTTATCAACTGTAAGCAATAAACCTATTGTTCCACCAATTAACACAATGAGTACATGGATAATACTTGTACGTAAAGCGACTAACTCATCTATTTTCTTTAATTTAAAATCTTCATCACTCATAATATCAATTCTACATTAAGTTTTAACATAATCAAATACATTAAAAAATGTAAAAGACAAAAAGCAAAAAGTGAAATGTGAAAAGAAGAAGACAAGATGCGTAGATGCGTAGAGGCGTAGAGTAAAATACTAAAATAATTTTCGATTTTCCATTTTACTTAATCTTTATTTACTTTCTGTTTAATTTTAAACGATTGTATATTAACATGAGCAAATGGCAAAAACATCAGGATATGCAGAAACCAAAAAAGAAATAAACAGCAACCTTATTCCCCAAAATATTGAGGCGGAAGAGGCGGTTTTGGGTGCAATTTTGGTCAATCCTAATGTGATTACCAAAGTTGTTGAATTTTTGACGCCCGACAGTTTTTACAAACCTGCCCACAGATATGTTTATGATGCCATGCTTCAGCTTTTTAACCAAAATGAAAGAATTGATATTGTATCTGTTTCTGATGTTTTGAATTTTAACTCAAAACTTGAAGTAATCGGCGGACGGGCGTTTATAAATGATTTGAGTTTTAAAACAATTACAACGGCAAATATTGAATACTACGCAAAAATAGTTCAGGAAAAAGCGGTCAAAAGAGCTTTGATTAATGCGGGTTCCGAAATCGTTTCTTTAGGTTATGACCTAAACCCGACCACGGAATCTCTTGATACTGCAGAAAAACTTATTTTTGATATTGCTTCCCAAAAAGCTACAAAGGATTTATCGCATATTAAGGATTTGGTTCTGGCAAGTTATGAGAAAATTGAATACAGGTTTAATCACAGAGATGAGTTAACCGGTGTTCCGACAGGATTTTATGAGTTGGATAATCTTACAAACGGTTTCCAAAAGTCAGATTTAATTATTCTTGCAGCACGTCCTTCAATGGGAAAAACAGCGTTTGTGCTTAACATAGCTCAAAATGTTGCGATAAAATCAAAAATTCCCGTTGCGATATTTTCGCTTGAAATGTCCAAAGAACAGCTTGTTCAAAGAATGCTGTGTTCTGAAGCCGAAGTTGATACCCAAAAAATCAGAACAGGCAACATGCAGCGCAAAGACTGGGATAAACTGGCGCTTGCAATGAATGAATTTGCAGAAGCTCCGATTTACATTGACGATACTCCAGGCTGTACCTTAACCGATATTCGTGCAAAATGCCGTAGACTTGCAATGGAAGAAAAACATCTAGGACTTGTTGTAATTGACTATTTGCAGTTAATGGAAGGTTCCGGCAAGGAAGAAAGAATTCAACAAATCTCTGCTATTTCAAGAGGTTTAAAAACTCTTGCAAGAGAATTAGATGTTCCGATAATTGCACTTTCTCAGTTGTCCCGTGCGGTTGAACAAAGAAAAGACAGACGTCCTATGCTATCTGACTTAAGGGAATCAGGTGCAATCGAACAAGATGCGGATATTGTAATGTTTATATACAGAGAAGACTATTACAACAGGGAAGAAGGCGATGACGAAGCTCCAAAAGCAACCGGAAAAGAAGGTAAATCAGATATTATCATAGCAAAACAAAGAAACGGTCCGGTCGGTAATTTTGAATTGATTTTCCAATCAAATATAACTAAATTCAAGAACCCTATAAAGACAAATATTTTTTAAAAGGGAATTTTAAGGGGTTTATAATAAAACCATATAAGAAACTGAGAGGCTGTTTGGTTAAAAACATTTCTTGAGCAAAAGCCTTATCATAGCTAATCTTACAATGTTTTCGGCGGTTGCGGTTAAAATCTCAAAGTCCTTTGACGCCCTTCTACAGTTATTTATCCAAGC
>JAQVKX010000244.1 GCA_028694425.1 Candidatus Gastranaerophilales bacterium | reverse complement strand
CCACAAAGTATTATGATTCTACTACAGGTCAATTAGTTGATGAAATGACAGAAGTTGAAACTGAAACAAATAAAGTTGTTAATAACCATCAAACAGCTGCAACAAACTATAAAAATTAAGTTTCTCCTTTAATTATTGACTCAAATAAAGACGGTCAAGTAAGTGCTCAAAATGGTATGGGTGTTGATATTGATGGTGACGGCACAGCAGACGGAGCAGCAGTAGACGGTGACGGAATGCTTTCTATGGGTGATATTGACGGAGACGGCGTTATCACAGGTAAAGAAGTATTCGGTGACAATACTATTAACCCTTATACAGGTGAAAAATTAAATGCAGCTAACGGTTTTGAAGCTTTAAGAATGATAGCTTTAGAAGCTGAGGTTCGCTCAGGATTAAAAATCCTTGTAAACGGTGAAGTTGACTTGCAACTATTAAAAAGAGCTCTTGAATTGACTACAAAGGCTTCGTTAGGTTTAATTAGCGGCAATAACAATTCGTTCCTTGATGCATTGGGCGATATTCAATCAATTAACGTCAAGGATTATGAAACTGTTGAAAATAACGGCGGTATGATTGAACACTTGCAACAAGGTTCTTACAAAGACAACAGCGGCAATGTTTACAAAGTTGATGATGTTTGGTTTGCCAATGACCCTGAATATCTAAAACGGCTTTATGAATACGCGTAAATAACATAGAAAAAACGGCCCTTAAAAAAGGGTCATTTTTTTATGCCAAAAAGGTGTAAAATGTTATTGAAGTGAGGATTAATTTTGAAAAAAATATTTATTTACTGTGCTATACTATTTTTGTTTTGTATTAATTGCAAAGCTTATGCAAGTGACAGTTTAGCTGTTTACAGATGGACAAGACCCATGCAAGAAAATTTTTTAACAACTTCAGATAATATAAAAATAGCAGTGAACTGTTACAATTCAGGACATAAAGATGTTCTTATTATTGCTCACGGTTGGTTTATGACCAAAGATTCCGGTGTATTTCAGGATTTATCGGAAAGATTTGCACAGAATTTTGATGTTATAACATTGGATTTTCGCGGGCATGGTGACAGCAGCGGGGCTTATACTTTTAGTGCAAAAGAAACAAAAGATTTGGCAGCAGTTGTTAATTATGCTAAAAAACACTATGAAAAAGTTTATATAATAGGGTTTTCGCTTGGGGCTGCGACGACTTTAATTTATACGGCAAAAGAAAATAATGTAGATAAAATAATAGTTGTTTCACCGCCTTCAAGCTTTGAAAAAATAGAAAATCACATGTGGCGCAAAGAAGCATGGCTTCCTACGCTAAAAAAGTTTGAATTTAAGCGTTATTTATCAGTTCGCCCTGATTTGAAAATGTACAAAAAAACAGCACCTATTGATGTGGTCAATAAAATTACCGTTCCTACAATGTTTATAGCCGGTGATCATGACCCTACCGTTTATCCGTGGCATACCGAAAATTTGTACGAAAAAGCAGTCTGCCAAAAAAAGTTAAAACTTTTTAAAGACGGAACTCATGCCGAAGATTTGTACCTTGAAGATAAGGATTATTTTGTACAAATTTGTACGGACTGGTTTAAACAACAGGATTAAGAACCTAAAAGCATATCCAGCTTTTTATGTTGTTCAAGTTCGTACAAATCATCACAACCGCCTATAAATTCTTCATCTATGAAAATTTGAGGAACGGTTTCAAATCCTGTTTTTTGTGACAATGTCGCCATATTGGCTTCATAGTTTTCATTCAGGCTGATTTCTTCATAAGGGATTTTTTTATATTCTAAAAGTTTCTTAGCTTTAATGCAGTAAGGGCATGTGCTTGTTGTATAAATTTTAACTTTTTTCATAATGACCTCCAAAAAAAAAACTGGTAAGATTATTACAATCTTACCAGTTTTTTAAATTTTTTAAAGTAGTAATTATACTACTTTTTTAACTTTGTTAGCTTTAATGCATGAAGTACAAACTTTTACTTTTTTCCCTTGTCTGTCAACAACTGCTTTTACCGATTGTAAATTAGGTATTTGACGGTGAACGTTAGCTTTATGTGAAAAAGATATTTTATTAGCTTTGTTTGCAACTTTGCCGCAAATTGCGCATTCTTTTGACATGATGAACCTCTTTTCTGATTGATAAGTACATAATAATTAAAACCAAATTTATTTTCAACCCCTGTGGTTTTATTATGTTGAAGTTTATTTACTTTTTCTATATTATTGTAATTGTAATCGGATTAGGACGAGAAAATGATAGATATAAAAGATGTAGAACATGTTGCAAAATTAGCTCGTTTGGCACTTAGTGAAGAAGAAAAGCAAAAATTTGTAAAACAACTTAACTCTATTTTAGAGTATATGAATGAGCTTAACGAAGTTGATACTTCTAATGTAGCACCTATGGAGCATTCTATTAAAATTACAAACGTAATGAGAGAAGATACTGTAGTGGTTGATTTTTCCAGGGAAGAATTGCTTAATAATGCACCTGAAGAAGAAGACGGATTTTTTAGAGTACCTAAGATTAATTAACAGGAGTAACTAAAGATGGGAAACTATAAAATAGCTGTATTACCGGGGGATGGAATAGGTCCTGAGGTTATAGAGCAAGGAATTAAATCGCTTAAAGCTATAGAAAACAAATTCGGACACAAATTCGATTTCAATGAAGCTTTAATAGGCGGTGTTGAAATAGATCAAACAGGAGTTCCGCTGCTGGAGGAAACCATACAACTGCCACAATGCTCTGATGCAGTTTACC
>JAQVKX010000243.1 GCA_028694425.1 Candidatus Gastranaerophilales bacterium | reverse complement strand
GAGGCAAATAATCCGTTAAGTCCACTTTCTTCCAAGTTTCCTTTGAAGAATTTGTTTTTAAGTGCTCTGCCGTTGTCTTGATAACAAAGTTTAGGAATTTTGCCAAAATTTATTATTGAATTTCTCAGAGCCGAAGCAACACATTGCGTATTTTCTTCGAGCATAATTTCATATCCGACCAAGGCTGTTGATTTCCAATCTTGATATCCAACAAGCACAGGTCTGCAAGGTCTACCTGTGTATGGATTTATTACCTGTACTGCAAGACGGTGTCCATCGGCAATAAACACATCTCCGACTTCAAGTTTTGAAGCGTCTCTTACTATATACGGTTCAACTTTATCTCGAAGTGCTTTTTGCCCCTCTCGAGCAAAAATCCAAACGTCAAAATGTTTCTTTTGGAAATTCTGAGCATATCTTCTGAAGTTTCTTTCTGAACTTGGAGACTCAAATCCTTTATTTTGTAGCGTAAATTTGGTTAATCTTGTCGCTTTTCCAATATTAGGTTTATTTGCGGACAACAGCAAATTCTTAAATACAAGTTCTTCCTGTGTTGTAAGATTTACTGTATATTCCCCGTCACTATAATCATAGTCAGGGATTAGCGAAGTATAATCATCATTGTTTTTTATAGCTTTTGCCCAACGGTAAATTGTTCCAATTGAAACGGTATTTAATGTTTTGAATAGTTCAGGATATAACTCACCTTTATTAAAAAGGAATAGAAAATCTTTCCCTGCTTGAGTTTTACCTCTGTTATTATTTTTATAGTCAACCCATAGTTTTACTAAATCATATCTTGCTAACGCAATTTTCTTTGCATGCGGAGGGCAAGCCTCAGCTTTTATCATTTTAGGTTCCGCATTTTTATCATTCTTCTTTCTAAATTTCTCAAAGTCGATTAAATTTTGAAGACCAGAACTTAAAGACGGAACGAATATTTCGTACTTGGTGCCGTTTTGAGCCTCAACTTCTCTTGTAATATATTTTTCACATGCAATAGATTTTCTCACTGCACGTGGTGTTATTCCTTGTATTTGAGCTAATTCTTTAACTGTTATCCAGTCGTTCATTTGCGTTCCTTTTTTGATTTTTTTTCATTGCAAATTAAGCCTTTTAATCACTCACAACATTACCTCGTAGTGGCACTGTTTGCGAGTCTTTTGGCTTACATGTGTCTGTATTTTTACGATAAAATTATAGGTTATTTTTATTTAAAATATTAAGCATCTCTCTTTACTTTTGGCTGACTTTTTATTTTACCTAGTCAACTAATTTTGACATTTGTCATGTATTATGCTAATATTTTAATAACATCTTACAATATATTGACTAATTTGTCAACCTATAGGATTACAATGAATAAAGAAAGTGAAAAATTAAAAGAAATACGTGAAAAGTTAAGCCTCTCTCAAGTCACCGTAGCAAAGGAATTGGGAGTGACAAAACAGTATTACAATAAAGTTGAAAAAGGACTTACTGCATTGAGCAAAGAAAAAGCCGTTCAACTTTGTAATGCATACGGTATTTCTTTTGAATGGTTTTTCGGAGACGGAAAACAAATGCTGCTAAAGGATGAGGAACTTAATGAAAAGTTTGTTCAAGATTTAGATGCGTTTAATAACACAGCAAAAATATTAAAAGCGTATAATCTATACATGAAATACACATGTGAGATTATTGATAAAAAATATCCAAAAGCATCATATGACCACAAAATTGCGACAGCAAATGTTTTGTTTAATCAGGATTGCTTAAATGAAAAAATATCTTTTAGTGGTTTAAAATCGGTCAAAAAAAATCTTGAGTCCGACAATGATTCTGCAAATGACTTTGAAATCAGAGTTCAAGGAACTTATTATGCGATTAGCACTTATGAAGAAAACATTAAAGAATATCCTGATGAAAACTGGGTAAAACCAAGTTAATAGAAAAAACAAGAAAACTTATTATGACTTTAATATTTGAACAAAAAATAGAACTAGAACAATTTCTCGAAGAGTGCGAGAGTAAACTTTTTGCTGAAGAAATCAAAGTGGAAATTATTTATAATCCAAAATGGGATATATCAGAAATAAAAAATACAAATAATAAACTATTTGATTCCATCGGAGAAATAAAGCCAAATATATATGCAATTTTTGCTACTGAAAATAAAGATTCCGACTTCCGCTTAAAATACATTGGACAAACTAATTCGCAAGGTGCTAGGACTCGGTTAACAAATCATTTAATAACTAAAAACGATAAAACAGGAGCGCAGCTAGAAAAAGTTAAAAGCATTGTAAAAAATGGCGGAAGAATAAAAATATCATTTATTAAAATTGAGCCTGAATCACTTCGTCATTATATCGAAGAAATGTTAATAGAAAAATATAAAAATAAACTCGAATGGAATACACCTGGGAAAAGAAAAAATTCTTTTCCCAGTAAAATTTAAGAAAATACAGAGCAAAATGTCCGCTTAAATTGACTTGAGCCTGTTTTTCCTCTAAAATCGGACATTTTTCTTAGAATTTTTGTATCCAAACCTGCCTCAAAGCCTAATAAATGGTTTTAAAAATTATATTTATTGACTTACATTGAAATTAGTAGGGTAGAATTTTATACATTTAAGGGGAACTAAGTTCCCCTTGAGGTTCCCCCTTGACTTTTCTTGCAGAAATGTCCTATTTCTTGCACTCGCCAATACTCCTGTTATATTTGAACTTCAGCCGTATTTTAAAATATATGACGGAAAAAATCCGGTAAAAAAATGGCAAAAA
>JAQVKX010000061.1 GCA_028694425.1 Candidatus Gastranaerophilales bacterium | reverse complement strand
ACGAAAACAGGCATGATTTACTTTGGATAGTTGATTTTCCTATGTTTGAGTATTCGGAAGAAGAAGGACGTTACATGTCCGTACACCATCCGTTTACATCTCCTAATATGGAAGATTTAGACAAGTTAGAAACAACACCCGGAAACTGTCGTTCAATTGCTTATGATATAGTTTATAACGGAACGGAATTAGGCGGCGGAAGTGTCAGGATTCATTCGAGTGAAGTTCAGAAAAGGGTTTTCAAGGCATTGGGAATTTCAGATGAAGATATTAAGCAAAAATTTGCTTATATGATAAACGCTTTTCAATACGGAACACCGCCTCATGCGGGCTTAGCTATCGGTTTGGACAGGCTTGTGGCACTGCTTTGCAAAACAACATCTATCAGAGATGTTATTGCATTCCCTAAAAGTTCAAATGCAAAATGTCTTATGACAGATGCACCGTCAGAAGCATCAATCATGCAGCTTCGGGAATTGCACTTGAAAAGCACGGTAACAAAAAAGTAACATAGATTTAGGTAAGGTACCAGCTGTAGAGAGATGTTATTGCAAGAATTTTTGAAAAAGCAAAACAACGCGGTAATCCAAGGAGCAAGATAGTAAAACAAAAGAGGCGTGATTTTAAAATTTTAAAATCACGCCTCTTTTTAATTGACTTTTTGTTGTTTTTGGACTACAATAATAGAATGAAAGAGATTGAAATTTTTGAACAAGGTAATAATGCTCCTCTTAAAAAATGGATTGATTCTATCGATAATTCAATTAAAAGGCGAATTGTTGCAAGAATAAAAAAAATGGAAGAAGAAGATTATTATGGTGATTATAAAATAATTGATAGTGAGATAAAAGAACTACGATTTAAATTTGGTTCAGGATATCGGATTTATTTTCACGAAACAAATGATATTATTATATTACTGTTATGTGGCGGTGACAAAGCAACACAACAAAAAGATATACAAAAAGCCAGAGAATATTTAAAAATCTGGAGGGAACAAAAATATGACAAATAAATATAAAAACTCAATACCTTGGGAAGTCTTTTTAATCAGAGAACTTCAAGATGAACAATTCGCCAAAGAATTTTTAAACGACAGTTTTATGGAATACATAAACGGCGGCAATTTTAATATGTTTTTCAGATCGCTTGAAAGAGTTATTAAAGCCAGAATGACTGTAACCCAATTTGCTAAAGAGGCGGAAATTGATAGAACAAATTTATATGCACTTTTTAAAGGGAAAAAGAAACCTCAACTTAAAACTGTAATAAAAATTCTTACAAAATTGGGTTATACATTAAAAATAGCTTAGTGATTTAATTAAACAATGCAAATATTTAATGAAATAGATATCAATAAAGGTTTATCATTGGCGTTCGGTTTTTTTGACGGCGTCCATCTCGGACATCAGGCTGTTATTAAAAGTGCCGTTAATTTTGCACGTAAAAACAATACAAAATCAGCTATAATAACTTTTCACAACCATCCTTGCTGTTTTTTTTACCATGTAAAACCCAAATATCTTATAAAAAAACATACAAAAATCGAACTTTTTGAAAAAATGGGAGTGGATTATCTTTATTTTTTGCAATTTGATGAATATTTGGCAATGATGAATGCTTCCGATTACTTAAAAGATGTCATTATCAAACATTTTGCCCCTGCTGCGATTTCCACAGGGTTTAATTACTTTTTTGGTGCTAATAAGTCAGGAAATACCGAACTTTTATGCACAATGCAAAATGAATTTTGTTATAAATATTTTGAAATCCCACCGGTTATGTTTAATAATGAAGTTATAAGTTCTACCGCAATCAGAGAAAATTTATCACATGGCAACATTGAACTTGTAAACTCAATGCTGGGATATAATTATTTCGTAGAAGAAATCGTGGTTTTAGGACAACAATTGGGAAGAGAATTGGGTTTTAAAACAGCAAATTTAATTTATCCGAATAATCTCATTGAAATCGGAAAAGGAGTTTACAAAGCTACTGTAGACTACAAAGGCAAAAACTATACCGCGATAGCAAATTACGGAACACGTCCGACATTATTCCATGACAAAAAACCTGTATTAGAAGTCCATCTTTTAGATTTTGATGAAAATATTTACAACGAAACAATTAAAGTTAATTTTATAAAGAAAATAAGAGAAGAAAAGAAATTTCATTCCGTTGAAGAACTTAAAACTCAGATTAAAGAGGATATTGACAAATTGTATCATATTTGATACAATGATATATGTACAAGGTTATATCCATTTGCAATAAAACAAGCAAACGCGTCTTGTGTCATGCTGAATTTATTTCAGCATCTTACCAGCATAGTAATTGGGGTAGACCCTGAAACGAGTTCAGGGTGACGCGAAATTTAATATCTTTTTTTAAATACAAGTTGGTATTACATACAAAGACAGGAGTAACGATATGCGAGATTATGATGAATACCTTATAAATTCATTGAAAGACAAAGAAGAAGCAATGGCTTACTTAAATGCCTCTCTTGAAGCATATTTAGAAGATAAAAACACTCAAGCTTTAATGTCGGCTTTTGAAAATTTGTCACGAGCTAAATATCCAATGAAAGAACTTGCAAAACGTTTAGGGATAAAAAGCCAAAATTTGTACAGAATTTTTGATAATAAAATAAATCCTAATTTTACAATTATTTTTTCATTAATTGATGAATTAGGTTTTAGACTGGAAGTTAAACAAAGTTAGTAAATATGAAAATTGTAATACTTGGAAGTGGAGAAATGTTAACAAATTTAATCGCAGGCTGCATGAATGCAGGATGCGATATTGTGGGTGTTTTGAGATATGATAAGGTCAGATTACCCTTCATAGATGGAGTTTTGCTTGATATTTTCAACCCAAGCAAAGAGTATAATTACATAAAAAGCTATAAACTATACGAAATAAAAGCAAAAAGTGCAAATTCGGTCGAATTTAAAAAAGAAATCCTTAGACTTAATCCCGATATTATTTTAGTGGGAACCTGGGGAGAAAAATTTAAAAAAACGATAATTAATTTGCCTAAATTTGCGACAATTAATGCCCATCCCGGGCTTTTACCCAAATACAGAGGACCAAATCCTTATCTTCAGGCGATAAAACATCTGGAAAAAGAAGCAGGAGTTACGTTTCATTTGATGGATGAAAATTTTGATTCGGGTGCAATTTTAGCTCAAAAAACGGTTAAAATTGAACCTAAAGATACCGGCTTGGAATTACGCCAAAAAATAACTTCTGCAGCAAGGGAAGGTGTCTGCGAGCTGATGAAAAAACTTGATAAAGAAATCATTATTCCGGTTGCCCAAGATGAACAGCATGCAAGTTATTTCCCGCATATATCGGAAGATGAAGTTATGCTTGATTTTACTAAATCCGCAGAGGAAGTTTCAGCCCATATAAGGGCATTTCATCCTTGGTATAAGTGTTATTTCCCTTATAAAAATATTTTTTTAATCCCAAATCCTTATGAATTGGAAATTTTAGAAAATAATTCAAACAAAACCGAAGCCGGAACAATAGTAGATAAATCTGCCAAGAACAAATCGGTAACTGTTTTATGCGGTGATAATAAACTCTTAAAAATGAACAATGTAAAGCTCTATGGGATTTTAGGGGATTTTATGATTAAAATTGCACTTACCTGACCGACACATTATTCTTTTGTTGGGGTAGAAACCCCAACCTACTTTCTTTAGGAGGTAAGTGTTGGTGGGCAAGTATGCCCACCTTACTACGGTATAACTTGGATATACTTGCCCACCGAAGTTAACTTTTTGCCACGTTTAACTGCTGTTCTTCAACTAGCGAAATGTCGTTCATCGGGGTTGAGCCCGTTGTGGTTAAGTAATTCCCGACGAGAAGTGCATTTATACCTGCTTTAATACCAAGTTTTTGATATTCTTGAGAAAATCTCGTTGTTCTGCCACCGGCATATCTTAACAAAGACTTCGGCAGAGCAATCCTGAAGATACATATTGTCCTTAAGATTTCTTCTTCATCAATTGCCGAGTGCATATTTTCAAGAGGCGTTCCTTCAATGGGATCTAAAAAATTAATAGGGACAGATTTGGGGTTAAGCTCTGCAAGCTCGAGTGCCATTTCTACCCGCTGTTCCCTTGTTTCACCCATGCCTATAATTACACCTGTACAAGCTGCAATTCCGTATTTTTGGATTAATTTAACCGTTTCCACTCTGTCTTTAAAAGAATGCGTTGTGCAAATTTCTCCATAATAAGACTCTGCGGTGTTTATATTGTGGTTGTATCTCTCACAACCCGCTTCCTTAATCTGTTTGACCTGTTCCTCGTCCAATAACCCCAGAGAACAACAAGAGTGAAGCCCTTCGATATTTGCTACCGTTTTTATCATTTCCAAAATCTTTGGGAAATCTTCTTTATCGGGTCTTGTTCCCGACGTAACCACACAAAACCTTGTTGCTCCGTTTGCTTTGGCATCTATTGCCGCTTTTTTAACTTCTTCAAGCGGAAGCAGAGGATGCACATGAATTTTAGCACTGTTGTGGGAACTTTGGGCACAATATTTGCAATTTTCTTTGCATTTACCTGTTTTTGCACTTATAATACTGCAAAATTCCACCTCATTGTTGAAATTTTCCTTTGTTATCTTTGAAGACTTTTCAATCAATTCCTCAAGCGGTAAGTTATATAACCTTAATAATTCTTCTTTATTCATAATTTCTCCTTATTTTTTCCGTGCTATAAAGTATAACGGTTGGTATGTAAGTTCGACTTTACCGGTTTTATTTTTAAATTTCTCATACTCCTTAACAAAATCTGCCAAGTCCTTTTTACTCCATTTAGTTTCTTCTATTGAATTTGCACCTGAAAATTTCAAGTGTTTCAGCATATCAATAGTGTTTTTAAATTCAATATTAATAATATCTGAATGAGAATAAATTATTTCAAACTTTTTGTCAAGAATTTTTTCGATATCTGATTTTCGATAATATTTTAAACCCTTTCCCGTTAAAGATTTCATTTGGCTCAAATTCAATTCCCCAAAAGTCGTAAATGCAAGTATCCCGTCTTTTTTGAGGCTTGAATGAATTTTATCCGCAAGTTCTTCAAAATCAAAAATCCACTGAAACGTTGCATTTGAAATTATTAAATCCAAATTTGCAGGAAAAGAAATTGTTTCGCAATCGCCGTATATTTTTTTTATTTTACGGGAAAAATCCGCGGTTTTGTTCACCGCTTCTTCAACCATATCATTTATAAATAAATTGTCGCAGGTCAGGTTGTTTAAAATATTTTCGGTCAAAAATCCGCATCCGCAGCCGATGTCTAAAATATTCTCAAATTGCCTCCCACGATATTTTATAAGTTCCGACAAAAGATTTACCGCCATTTGTTTTTGAACAACGGCATTGTCGGCATAAGTCGGCAAACTCTTTTCAAATCTTTTTTTTATAAGTTTTTTATCTAAAGTTTTTATCATGCTAAGATTTCTTCCCAAGTTTTAAATAATTCAAATATATAATGTCCTTGATTCAATTGAACTATTTCTATATTTTTCTCTGTATCCCAAAAATTAATCTGATTTTTTGCCGGAATAATTTTATCTTCCATTCCGATGAAAATTTTATTGAAGTATTGGGTTTGACGTGACATATCGGATGATTGTTTTTGAATTTGAATTAATTCCTGTCTTTGGTCTTCAATATTTCTTTTGGGCAAACCTTCATAAAATTTAGTATCAAAATCCAAAAACATATTTTTAAAAAATTTAGGATATGTTTTTTCAGAAAGCCCCGAAAGTGTTAAATTAAAAATCTTTTCTGGAATTCCAAAATTATTATGGATAGGAATAAGTGTTCCGTTAATTGCAACAACTTTTTTTACTTTTCCAAATTTGCTTATAACTTTAGAACAAGCCCAGACGCCAAATGACCAGGAAATAATATTTTTTTCTTCATAATTATTAATTTCGGTCAAAATTTCGTCAGAAATTTCAAGATTTGCATAATTATTAAACATTAATACATCGTTTTGGGATGAATTAATATGCTTATACTGATTTGCAATCAAATTATTATTATTAATTTTCTGTTGGTGGGCAAGTATGCCCACCTTACTTTCACACTGTAAGTCCTGCTTTGATTGCAATTCGGTATTAACAATATTTTCGTCCAGACTCCACCCGTTGAAAAAAATTATCAGTTTTTTAGATTTATTTTTAATTAACCACTTTGAATTCATTTCGATTTAACCTAACATCCTCAAGTGATTTTTCTATTGTATCATAAATCTTGTCCAAACTGCTTTGCAAAATACAATAAGACGGCATTATGTAAACAGTGTTGCCTAAAGGTCTTAATAAAACGCCGTTTTCAATATAGTATTTGGATAAGTCAACTGCTAAATCAGCTAAATAACCTTCCTTGTCGGTTTTTATATCAAATGCAAAAATAGAACCCAATATCCGAGGATTTTTAACCAAATCATTCTGTTCAAATTTTTCTTTTTTGCCTGTATGATAATTATTAATAAATTTTACTTTATCAAGCACATTTTTTCCGGAATTTTCCATACAAATATCGAGATTAGCTGAAGCAGCAGCACATGCAACAGGATTTGCAGTATAAGAACTGCTGTGGAAGAACATTTTAGCCTTATCTTTAGAATAAAACGCATCATAAATTTCTCTGCTTGAAACAGTAACCGCAAGCGGTAAATGCCCGCCGGTTAGCCCTTTAGAAAGACAAAGTATATCGGGTACAATATTAGTCTGCTCAAACGCAAACATCGTACCTGTTCTGCCCCATCCCGTCATGACTTCATCCAGAATAAAAATAACATCATATTCTTTTGAAAGCCGGTAAAGTTCATCCAAAACAAAAGATTCATATATTAACATACCGCCCGACCCCAAAATCAAAGGCTCTAATATTATTGCGGCAATATTTGACGCTTCTTTTTTCAAAAGATTTTCGTAATAAGCTATTGTAAAATCTTCTCTGCCTTTCTCCGGATAAGGCAAATGTACCACATCAAAAAACATTTTTGCGTAAGGCTTGCTGAAAACACTGCAATCTCCCGACGACATTCCTCCAAAAGTGTCTCCATGATAAGATTTTTTGAATGCAACAATTTTGGTTTTATTTTCAAAACCCTTATTATACCAATATCCCACAGCCATTTTTAAAGCCACTTCAACGGAAGTTGAGCCGCTGTCGGAAAAGAATATATATTCAAGTTTTGGCGGCAAAAATCCACGGATTTTTGCCGCCACTTCCTCTGCAGGATTATGCGTAAACCCTGCAAAAATAACCTGCTGTAATTCCTGTACCTGTTTAGAAACAGCTTCTATTATCTGAGGATTTGAATGTCCATGGGTATTTACCCACCAGGAAGAAATCCCGTCAATTATTACTTTGCCATCAGAGGTGTACAAAAATTCGTCTTTTGCACGCTCTATTTTTATTATCGGCTCGCCTAAACCATGCTGGGTAAAAGGATGCCATATTTTTGAATTTAAATCATTGTATTCCATAATTATCCTTAAAAAATTTTACATCAAAATTATCATAAAAGACTTTTTTTAGGTTTTCCTTGTTAATTTCAAGTTTTGGTATGTAACCCAGTTTTCTTATGCCTGAAAATCGAATAATCGTTTCCTGATTGTCAATATTGTCTTCTCCGATAAAAATAATTCCCGCTAAATCGATATTTCTCGTCTTTAACGCTTCAATCGAAAGCAGAGTGTGATTTATTGTACCAAGCGAATTAGCTGCACAGAGAATAATTTGAGCATCCCAATGCTTTATAACATCAACCATTAAAGTTTTTCTGTTTATCGGAACCATTAAACCGCCTGCCAATTCTATAATAAGTGGATTGTATTTAACCTCATGCGGCAAGGTTAATTCTTTTTCTTCTATTGTTATATTCTCCAGTTCTGCTGCCCTGTGGGGAGAAAGCGGTTCTTTTAAAACATATTTTTCGCTTAAAAAATGTTCTTCGCTTAATTCTGATATTTTTTTAACCGTCTCAGTATCATTATCATACAAACTTCCGCTCTGTACGGGCTTAAAATAAGTTCCTTCAAGGACACTCATTAACAGTGCCGAACAGATTGTTTTTCCTATATTGGTATCAGTTCCTGCTATGACAAGGTTTTTCATTTTAAATCCCTCAAGATTAAATTGACATTTTCAAATAAATCGTCTACCTCTTCCTTTGTCCGATTGGTATTTAGCGAAATTCTCAGTCTGGAAACCGCAACAGTCGGAGGTCTTATTGCCCTTACGTCAAAGCCTTTATCTTGCAGGGCAACTGCTGCATTCGTTGCGGTTAGCTCATCATCCAATATTATCGGAATTATTTGAGTTTTTGCATTTAAATTAACCGAATAATTTTTATGGACATAACTAATTAATTCCAATAACTTTTCCTTTCGCCAAACTTCTTCTTGCAGAATTAATAGGGATTCTTGTACTGCAACGGCAATTATCGGCGATTCTGCAGTTGTATAAATAAACGGTCTTGCTTTGTTTATCAGGTATTCAATAATATCTTGCGATGCACAAACCAAAGCACCGCTTACACCCAAAGCCTTTCCACAGGTATGCAAAGTTATTAAATTCTCATAATCAAGATTGTAAGTGAATCCTTTGCCGTTAATACCAAAAATCCCCGTAGAATGTGCCTCGTCTACTACCAAATATGTATTCGGGTAATTTTTTATCAATCTTAAAATATCGTTAATATCCGCAATATCACCGTCCATGCTGTAAACACTTTCAATGCTTATCCATATTGTTTTTGCACTCAGACTTGCGGCTTTTTCTATTGCTGTTTTAAGAGAAATTAAATCATTATGCTTAAACTTTATGGATTTTGCCAAAGATGCCCTGATACCTTCTCTTATACTTGCATGTGCAAATTCATCGTACAAAATAACATCATGCCTTTGCGGAAGCGTAGTAAATAAAGCATAATTCGCTATAAAGCCCGAACTGAAAAAAAGGCAGGATTCTGCACTAAAGTAACTTGCAGCAAATTCTTCGAGAATTTGAAATTCTTTTATATTCCCCGTCAAAAGCCTTGACCCGCTTGAACCAATAGATAATCCTTTTTGTAAGGCTTTTACAATAGCTTCTTTTATTCTCGGATGATTTGCTAACCCCAAGTAGTCATTTGAAGAAAAATCAATGCCTTTTACATCACTCAACTTCCTGTAATTATTTTTAAGCTTTAAGTCAAATAATTTTCTCTTAAATAAACTTTCCATTTCACAACAAGTTTAGCACAAAAAAATAAGAGGATGAGGTTGCGGAAAAATTTTTAATTTTTCTCTTCACAAAACCACTTAACACAAGTATTTACAAGTTTTTCTTTTTCCTGATAAATCAAATCTTCGCCGTGGTTGCAGTTTTGAAACAGTTCAAATTTCTTCTCGCATGTTGCTTTGTGAAACAAACTTTCTGTATCGTCAGAGTGTATTATTGTGTCCAAATCTCCTGCTATAAAAAGTGTCGGGACACAAATTCTGTCCACAACATCAATCGGTTTAATCTTTTTTTGAACAATGGGGCTTGGACGCAAAGTCCTACACACCCTGAATTCATACTTTTTGAAAGGATTTTCTAAAAAGTCTTTTACCCACATAAAATGTTTTATTTTCCCAAAACTATGGGGGGCAGATACAACGATAAGGCGGTCAATTCCCCTTTCTATTGCTGTATATAGTATAGATATTGCTCCGCCTAAAGAAAAACCTATTAAATAAACTTTTTTATAAAGTTTTTTGGCATAATTAACGACGGATTTTAAATCCTCAGATTCTTTACCGGTAAATGTATAAACACCTGAACTTTTACCGTGTCCTCTAAAATCAAAAGAAATTACGTCGAATGATTTTGCCAAAGAATTCGACATTTCTTTAACAAAAATGCTGTCTTTGCTCATTGTCCAACCGTTAGCAATTATTATAACCTGTTGTTGCCCCGTCTTAAAATGATTTACAGCAAGTTTAACCCCGTCAGATGTTTTTAAATAAAGTTCTTCACAATTTTTTGTCATCATAAATTATCCCTAATAAAACAGCATTATGCTTCTTTTTTAATATTTTTTCAAAGAATTTACAAGTACCTATTGTTAATATTTAGTTTACGCCAAAAACGAGTTGAAATGTTGAAAAACATTTGAATAAATGTTATAATACATATATGAATAGTTTGGGAATGTTGTCGGCTTATTCCGCTTATACACAATCAATAAACTCTGTTTATAGCCCGAGTCAAGTTTCTTTTGTTAAAAATAAACAAGAGATTTCTCCTGCCGAAGATTTATTGACAGATGCTTCGTCCGGTGATGATATAAATGATGAAGCTATAATTTCTGATGAAGCAAAAGCCTTATTGGCGTCCGAAGAAAGCGAAACAAAGCAAGGTAATACCGATAATAACACCGATAATGATACCTCTAACAAACCAAGTGCAAAAATGCAGGAAGAATTGACGCTTGAAGAAAAACAGGTAATAGCAAAACTTAAAGCTCGGGATGCCGAAGTGAAGGCTCATGAACAGGCTCATATTGCCGCGGCAGCAGGGATAAGTGCATCTGCACCTCATTATGATTATGAAATCGGTCCGGACGGCAAAAAATACGCTGTCGGTGGCGAAGTAAACATAAGTTTTATTGAAAGTTCAGATCCTGCTGAAAATATTGCTAAAGCAAAAGCAATGAAAGCTGCTGCACTTGCTCCTGCTCAACCCTCCGCTCAAGACAGAGCCGTTGCAAACGATGCGGCAAGAATAATTGCCGAAAATAAACAAGAATTAAAAGAACAGCAAAAAGAATTAATACAACAAAGCAATAGTGCTAATAATCAAATAGCCGGCATTGAAGGTTTTAATAATTCAACTACTGATTTAACTAATTAAAAAGTATTAAAACTAAATATTTAAAATTAAATATTTAGATAATTGAATTTTTATTTATGTAATTTAAAATGATTAATGCCGGGAGGATCTCAGGATTATAAGACCTTCCCGGCTTTTTTGCGTTAATTTATAAAATAAGAGGAAAATATGTTTTATAAATTCAACAAAGACTTACCGCCTTTTATACAAAACCACTTACCCGAACAAGCTCAGGATATTTTTCGCGAAGCATATAATGGCACGTTAGAAAAACACAAGGACAGAAAACACCACAAACGTGAACCGCTTGAAGAAGCTGCTTATAAAGCTGCCTGGACAGCCGTTAAGGAGAAATATGTCCAAAAAAATCAAAAATGGGTTGCAATTAAACAGTTAAATTAGTTTAAAATCCTTGTTTTTACTTCAAGTTTTTAAAAATAATATGTACATTGTAATTTACTCAACAAAAGTCTCTAAATAGACATAATTTATTTTATATTTTCTTTAACCTTAAATTTTTGTCTAATTATTGACCAATATTGTGGCATATTGTCAATTCGATATCCTGCAATAGAAGCTATATCATCAAAAATATTAACAAGTATTCTGTCATCTTTAAAACTTTCAGGTTCATATTGATAAATTAATTCTAATATAGCCTTAATGCTTAATTTATGGCTAATTGCTTCAATTGCTCCTGAGGTAAATTGATATTTACAATCCAATAATCTTTCAAAAAACAGCAATGCCTCCACAAATCTATTTTTTTCAATCAAAAATTGTTTTTCATCAAAATGGCAAATACAATTTCTAAAATCTTTGAGTAATTTGGCTATTTTTTTGAAATCATCTTTGTTTGTTTCTACAGGATGACTAAAAAAATTTCTATGTACGGTGTTTTTCAGAAAAGCTTTATGGTTAAACAGACTTAAAACTTCTGATAT
>JAQVKX010000060.1 GCA_028694425.1 Candidatus Gastranaerophilales bacterium | reverse complement strand
GGGCGAAAGGGCAAAACGACGCTTTTGCCCGTAGCCCGTTCAACGGCGAATAATTCAAGAAGCCGGCGGCAAGGTTTGAAACCGGACATCAGAGTTTACAGGAAAAAGGAACTTTTTCCGTAAACTCGTGGTAAAATATTATTAAGCGAGTTAGAGGAGAAATAATGTCTATTATTATAATGCTGTTGCTAATAAGTGTCTTGATTTTGGTTCATGAGGCGGGACATTTTCTGGCTGCAAAAATGTTTAAAATAAAAGTTGACCGATTTGGTTTCGGGCTTCCTATCGGACCTACTTTGTATGAAACTCAATGGGGTGATACAAAAGTTTTGATTCATGCTTTTCTTTTAGGCGGATACGTAGGATTTCCGGATGATGAAAAGGATTGCGAACTGCCCGAAGATTCACCCGAAAGATTTTTAAATAAACCTGTTTATCAACGAGCGGTTGTTGTCTCAGCCGGTGTTGTCGCAAACATACTTTGTGCTTTTGCATTTGTGTTTTTAACTGCAGCATTGTGGGGAAATTTGCCCTCAGGCAAGTATAATATTTATGTAAAAGACATTGTTGCACCGAAAAATGAAAGCATATGGCAAAGCGGAATTCAAAACGGAGACAAAGTAGTTAAGATAAACGGAGAATATATTTATAATACATTTTCTCTGCTTAAATTTGTTCAATTAAGCAAAACCGATGACGGAAAAATTGACGGTGCTGCGGCTATAGATAATTACGTTGCACTGAAAGAATTAAATCCTGTATTTCAGAAAGACGAAATTATTCCTGCGGGTGTTGCGGTAAAATTACCCGAAAGACAGACGGAAGCCCCTGTAATAATTGACAAAAAAGTTTTAAAAGGAATGAAAAAATATAAAAATTCTTGGCTTGCTCTTAATAAAAACCAAATAGAGCTTAGGGATAAATTAAAAGGAAAATCGGTTTATGTATCAGACGGCAAATATACTTTGCAAGACATTACTTATGCCATTTCTGATAATTCCCGTCCTTTAAGTATTCAGGTTCAAAGAAGCGGCAAAGTCATTGACTTGAAGCCTGTTTTTGCCAATACAAAAGGACTTATCGGAATTAAGCTTGAAGCACGGGAAATTTTAATCCCGACCAAAAATCCTTTAGCCATAATAAAAACCGGAACAAAATACTTATATGATAATACTTATATGCTTTTATACGGGTTATATCAAATTTTTACCGGACAGGTGGATATAAAAGACTTACATGGAATAATAGCCATAACAAAAATCGGCGGTGATGTAATACAAAATAACGGAATCTTTTCCGGTTTGTTGTTAATTGCAATTATATCAATGGATTTGGCAATTGTTAATTTCCTTCCTATACCTGCACTTGACGGTGGTCATATTATGTTTTTAATAATCGAAAAACTTCGCGGCAAACCCGTCGATGAAGAAATTGCTAACAGAATAGCTTCAGTCGGGTTTTATTGCTTAATTGCTCTGATGTTATTTGTTATTTTTAATGACATTTTAGGGTTGATTAATAAACAGTTTTAAATAAGCAAAAGGCAAAATGTGAAATGTGAAATGTGAAAAGAGTAGGTTGGGCTTGCTCGCCCAACAACAAAATATGAAAACTTATCGACTTATCAACTTATAAACTATTCACCTGTTCACCTTATAAACTAATTCACTAACAAATAGCCTAGGCAGATAACCTTTTTTGGTAATGTTTCCTACCTTCCTTAGAATACATAATCAGTTAACAAGTTTTTTGTTTAATTTGATTAAAAGAGGTTAATTATTATAAATGAAACCTCGAGTAACACAAGGAGGTAAAAAATGACAATTAAAAAACTTACTGTGGCAGCTGCAATTGCCGTGGGAATAGCAACGTGTTCATTCACTAGTGCAATAGCAGCTTGTCCGGTTTCCGGTTGCAACAGTAGTTGCACCACACCAACCTGTGCACCTTGCAATCCTTGCAGTACTCCATGCTGTACTGATGCTTGCGGATGCACTACACCGGCTTGTCCGACCTGTAATTCATGTTGCGACCCTTGTTGCAACGGATGTACCGATGCTTGCAATTGCGATTGCCCCTCATCGTGCAAACCTACAGTTCCGGCATGTGCAACCTGCCCGAGCACAAGCTGCTGTGACTTAGACATGAAGCAAGTTTATGCTTATCCGAGTGCGATTTACGGCACTAACAATTACACGGGCGAACAATCAAATGCAATCTATTCAACTCACAGTGCTTGGTGTATTGACCATTGTGACACATTAGGCTTAGCACAAGCAGGAGTTATGACAGGTGCGGCTTGCGGTTGCGGTAGTTGCAGTAACGGTTCAATGGTTCACCGTTTAACAACACCTTGCGACTGTGCTTGTAATTGCATGCCCATAGTAACGGGAGCAGCATGCGGATGCGGTTGTGAAACAGGTTTTGCGGTTCCGTTAGGTTCAGGTTGCTGCGGATGTGACGGTGGTTCTGTAGTTGACAGAGACTGTTGCAAAATGGATTGTGCCGGTTGTCCTATAACAATACAGACAGCCAATTCATTAGAAGCAATCAAAAAATCGTTTATGCCGTTTGAACCAAAAATTGCGGGAACAGAATGCGGATGCGGATGCACAGGTGCTGCTGCACCCTTGGTAAATGCATTTCCTGATGTTCCTGATAACTACTGGGCAGCTTGTCCTATTGACAAACTTGCAATGAATGATGTTGTTGTAGGCTATCCGGACAGACTGTTTAAACCGGGAAGAGACATTTCTCGTGCAGAATTTGCTACTATGATGGTTAAAGGTTACAACTTAAATTGTTCAGGATTGTCACCTAAATGTATTTTCAAGGATGTTCCAAAGAGCCACTGGGCTAATGCTTTAATCGCTAAAGCAGTCGAAGAAGGCATTATGTGTGGGTATCCTGATAATAAATTTAAGCCTAAACAACCTGTGTCACGTGTAGAAGCCTTAACAGCAATGGCTCATGGTATTTGTTCAGATATAGATGCTTGCAAAGCAAAAGAAATATTAAGTGCTTATTGTGACGGATGTTCTGTTCCGGATTGGGCACAAATACCTGTAGCAAAATCACTTAATGCGGGAGCTTTAAAAACCAGCTTAAATCCAAAAACAATCAGTCCTTGTTGTGATGCAACAAGAGCAGAAATTGCTGACATGCTTCAAAATGCACGTATAGCAATGGGTTACGATACAAACCCTGCAACTGCTTGTGCTTGTCCTAAACCGGCAGACCCATGCACACCTAAAAAGGCTTACATGGAAAACGAAGAAATCGTTAAAATCCCTACATTAAAATTGAAATTCTTAGATGAAATCAACGCTAAATCATCTAATGTAGGCGACCAGTTTGCCACAACTACAACCGAAGAAGTTACCATCAACGGTAAATGCTACCCATGCGGTTCAAGAGTTAACGGTAAAATCGTTGAAGTCATAAGACCTTCAGGATGCGAAAAAGGAGCGTTAAAATTAGCGTTCACCAGCATTGAGTCTTGTGACGGCTGCAAATGTGACTTACCAAAACAAATACTTACAGCTCAAGTTAATTGTTCAAGAACCCAAAACCCTGTTGCAAGATTAATTTCAACACCATTCACATTGGTAGGCGGATTAATCGGTACTACCGGCAGAACTATCGGTGGTATGATTGCAAGTGCAGGTAATGCTGCAGAAGCTGTCTCAGGTGGTACAGGTATTGCTATGGGAGAATTGTTCCAAGCTCAATTCCGTGCATCAGGCAGAAGCTTGCAAGATGCAGGAAAAGCAGCTTTAAAAGCTCCTGTTGACTTTACAAGAACTGCTCTAAGCGGTGCTACCGGATTACTTCAATCAACAGGTGACGAAGTAGCTTACTTGCTTGACCCTAACGGATCAAAAATCTCTGCGGTTAACCCGAAAGAAAGAATCACAATCGCTTTCGGATGTGCAGGACAATAGTAATAATTTCCTTTCATATAAAAAGAGTCGGCTATTTTTTAACCGACTCTTTTTTTTATTTTGTTTATAACGCAAGAATGTATTGAGCTGAGGTTAATTCTTCAAATTCTTGTTCACTAAGCCAATTATTTTCTAAAACATATTCTTTTACACTCTTTCCGGTTTCTTTTATTTTTTGAGAAGCTTCGGAGAGTTTTTCATAACCCAACTTGGGCAAAAGTGCAGTCAAAATAGCAGTGCCGGAATGTAATTGTTCTTTAATCTTTTCCTCATTCGCCTTAATTCCTTTTATGCACTTTTGTACAAATATTTTATTGGTGTTAATGAGTAAATTTAAACTTTCCAGCAAAGTAAAGGCAATCAAAGGCATATTGTGGTTTAATTCTAATTGCCCCAGTGCAGTTGCGTGACTTATTATAACATCATTCCCGAGTATTTTAAGCCCGATTTGCCCGACCATTTCGGCAATTACCGGATTAACTTTCCCCGGCATAATTGAAGACCCTGCTTGTACAGGCGGCAGTTTAACCTCCTTTAAAACAGTCATTAACCTTAAATCATTTGCTATTTTGATTAAATTAGTCGCATGTGCTTTTAAAATGCCCGAAACTTCACTGAAAACATCTGCATTTTGTGTGTTTTCAACTAAATTTTCCGCTCTGGCAAGCCCGATACCCGTTAATTCTCTTAAATTTTCAATTACAGCGAAAATATATTCCTTAGGAGCACCAAGACCTGTTCCGATTGCTGTTCCGCCAATGTTTACAACACGCAAACGTTCTTCGCACTTGTAAATCCTCCAACGGTCACGTGAAATTGCCTCTGCGTAAGCAGAAAACTCTTTCCCTAACGTCGTCAAAACCGCCTCTGTAAGCTCGGTTCTGCCTATTTTTACGATATCGGAGAATTCTTTTTCTTTCTCCTGTAATGCTTCTTGCAACTCTATAACAGCTTTTTCAAGCTTTTTGAATTTATAAATAGCGGCAATTTTTATCGCAGTCGGAAAAGTATCATTTGTAGACTGGTATTTATTTATGTCTTCTAACGGAGAAATTATATCATAGCTTCCTTTTGGTTTACCCAAAATTTCTAAAGCTCTGTTTGCAAGAACTTCATTGACATTCATATTAAGCGAAGTTCCTGCACCCCCTTGAAGTGCATCAACAACAATATATTGATTAAGTTTTCCTTCAGCCATTTCTTCGCAAGCTTGTTCCACTGCTTTCTGCTTACTGTTTCCCGTTTCCTGCTCCCCTTCTTCATCGATTGTTCGCATGCACGCCAATTTAACAAGCCCATAAGCTTTAATTAAATCTTCATCAATCTTGTACTCTGAAATAGCAAAGTTTTCCATCGCACGGAAAGTGTGGATTCCCGCATAAGAATCCTCAGGTATTTCAAATATTCCCAGTATATCGTGTTCTTGTCTCATATCCTATACCTTAAAATATTTGTTGGAGTAGAAACCCCAATCTACAATTTCTCACTTTTCACCTCTCACATTTCACTTTAAACGGTTCGATTGCTCTTTCAAATATGCCTAGAGAATATGCTATTGTCAACCCATAGTTGGTTATAGGTACGTTTAATTCTTTTGCTTTCCAAATTCTTGACAAAATTTCCTTCCTGTTTGTCATACAAGCCCCGCAATGGATTATCAATGCGTAATCTTTTATGTTCTCAGGGAAATCATGCCCTGCATAATGTTCAAATTCAAGTTTTTTGCCTGTATATTGCGTCAGCCAGCGGGGGATTTTAACCCTTCCGATATCATCACCTATATCATGATGAGTACAGGATTCGCAAATCAAAACTTTATCACCTGATTTTAAATTTTCTATTGCAAGTGTTCCTTTTACAAACTCGCTTAATTCTCCTTTTAATCTTGCAAAAAGTATTGAAAATGAAGTTAATTTAACATTCCTCGGGACATCCGCCGAAACTTTCAAAAATGCTTGCGAGTCTGTGACTACAAGTGCCGGAGGGGTTTTAAGATTATCAAGTGTTCTTCTTAATTCTCTTTCTTTTGTAACAATTACAATACAATCATTGTCAAGTAAATCTCTGATTGTCTGCACTTGTGGAAGGATAAGCCGCCCCTTCGGGGCTTCCAAATCAATCGGAACAACAAGCACAGCTGTTTCACCCGCAGAAATTAAGTCTGATGCGATACTGTTTTGTGAAAAAAATTCATCCGGAACGTTTTTTATTATGGTTTGTTTTAGGTCGTCAATGCCTTGATTGTTTACTATAGAAGTTATAACGACTGTTACCGCAGTACCTTTATACCCCTCACCCAATTTTTCTAACACTCGTTCCTCGTGTTGAAAACCTCTCACGGAAACGATACTCAATCGTTTCCGCTCGGCAGAGTCCTCTCCCTCAAGGGGCGAGGGTAAAAATTTATCTATTTTATTAACTACAATAATAAAAGGTGTTTTGCGAAGATTAAATTCTTCAATTAATTTTTCTTCGAATTTGTCAAATCCTCTTTCATCACAGACAACAATTGCCAAATCAATTCGGTCTATTACTTTCTTTGTTTTTTCAACTCTTTGTAATCCCAAGGCACCTTCATCATCAATCCCTGCTGTATCTACAAACAAAACAGGTCCAAGAGGAAGCAATTCCATAGATTTTTCAACAGGGTCGGTAGTTGTACCCGCCGTTTCGGAGACTATGGAAATATCTTGTTTTGTTAAAGCGTTTAATATACTGGATTTTCCGACATTACGTTTGCCAAAAATTCCTATATGAATCCTCATGCCTTTTGGTGTTCCTTGCATTCTATTTTTCCTTTTCCCTTTTACCCTTTTCCCTCTCATATTAACACATAAAACTTTTTGTGTTAATATTTTTCTATTAATAAATGAGGAAAGGGAAGATATGACAAGACCAATGACAATTACAGAAAAGATTTTTGCAGACCATGCCGGACTTGAAAGCGTTAAACCCGGCGATTTGATAACGGCAAAGGTTGATTTAACCCTCGCAAATGATATTACCGGACCGGTTGCGGTTAAAGAGTTCAAAAAAACGGGTGCAAAAAAAGTTTTTGACACAAACAGAGTTGTTTTTGTTCCCGATCATTTTGTACCGAATAAAGATATCAAATCAGCCGAGCAGGTTAAAATGCTAAGGGATTTTTCCCGTGAATACGGATTAAAAAACTTTTTTGATGTCGGAAAAATGGGAATAGAGCATGCCTTATTGCCTGAATTGGGTTTGGTTGGACCGGGGGATTTAGTCATCGGTGCAGACAGCCACACATGTACTTACGGTGCACTGGGAGCATTTTCAACCGGTGTCGGTTCTACTGATTTAGCTTGTGCAATGGCATTGGGTGAAACATGGTTTATGGTTCCCGAGACAATCAAAGTAGAATTTGACGGCAAACTTAACAAATGGGTCAGTGCAAAAGATTTAATTCTGTTTCTAATCGGTCAAATCGGAGTTGACGGAGCACTGTATCAGGCGTTGGAAATCGGCGGAAGTACGATTAGAGAAATGCCAATCGACGGTAGGTTTACCATTTGCAATATGGCAATCGAAGCCGGAGCAAAAAACGGGATTATTGAACCCGATGAAATTACCGAAGAATACGTTAAAGGAAGATGTCAACGACCTTATAAATTCTACAAAAGCGATAAAGATGCCGAATATTCAAAAATTTTAAAATATGATGTGTCAGAAATTGAGCCACAAGTGGCGTTTCCTCATTTGCCGGAAAATACAAAACCGATTTCTCAAGTCGGTAACATAAAAATCGACCAATCTGTAATCGGAAGCTGCACTAACGGAAGAATTTCCGACTTAGAAATTGCAGCAGATATCCTAAAAGGAAGAAAAGTTCACCCGGATGTACGTTTAATCGTATTCCCCGGAACTCAGGACATTTATTTGGAGGCAATCGAAAAAGGATACATTCAAACGATTGTCAAAGCCGGAGGGGCTGTTTCAACTCCAACTTGCGGACCTTGCTTAGGCGGGCATATGGGGATTCTGGCTAAAGGCGAACGTGCAATTTCAACCACAAACAGAAACTTTGTGGGTAGAATGGGTGACGTTGAAAGTGAAGTTTATCTTTCTTCTCCTGCAATCGCAGCAGCAAGTGCAGTACTTGGAGAAATAACATCTCCTGAAAAAATATAAAATGAACATTGATATTTAAATAAGGGTATGCCCCAATTACTTCCTCTTTTTTGAACGACTACAAATCGCTCAAGCAAAAAAGAAAGGGGGTGATTAACTTGGTTGTAAATGAGAAAGAGCTAATTATAATCTTATTGATTATATTAGCTCTCTTACACCATTAGGGCATTTAAAGAGGATGTTGTAGCATCCTCGCCCATATTTATATTATAACAAATTTTAATCAAATTACAAGAGGTAAAAAATGAACAAATCAATCTTAGTCCTAAAAGGAGATGGTATCGGTCCCGAAGTTATAGACCAAGCTTTAAAATCACTTAAGGCTGTTTGTAAAAAATTTAATCACCGTTTTGAATATCAAGAAGCACTCATTGGCGGTGTAGCGATTGATAAATTCGGCGTACCTTTGCCTGAAGAGACACTTGAACTTGCCAAAAAGTCCGATGCGGTGTTTTTAGGTGCCGTAGGTGATTGGAAATATGACAAACTTGACCCCGCAATCCGCCCCGAAAAAGGTTTGTTGGGAATAAGAAAAGGTTTAGGGCTTTTTGCAAACCTTCGTCCGGTCAAAATTTTTGACGAACTGGTTTCCTCTTCCCCGTTAAAAGAAGATTTGATTGAAGGTGTCGATATTATTATTATCAGAGAACTTACGGGCGGAATTTATTTCGGTGAACCGAAAGGCGAAGGAATAAAAGACGGCGAAAGAACTTCTTTTAACACAATGATCTATAAAGAAAGCGAAGTCAGAAGAATTGCTAAAGTTGCTTTTGAAGTCGCAATGAAGCGTAATAAAAAGGTTTGTTCGATAGATAAGGCTAATGTGCTTGATGTCTCAAGATTTTGGCGTGAGATTGTAACCGATGTTGCAAAAGACTATCCCCAAGTGGAACTTTTACATATGTACGTTGACAATGCCGCAATGCAGCTTGTCTTAAGGCCGAAACAGTTTGACGTAATCCTTACAAGTAACCTTTTTGGAGATATTTTATCGGATGAAGCCTCTGTGCTATCAGGTTCTTTGGGTCTTTTGCCAAGTGCAAGCCTATCAGACGGTAAAATTGGGATGTTTGAGCCTTGTCATGGCTCCGCACCGGATTTTAAAGGGTTGGACAAACTTAATCCTATTGCAACAATTCTATCTGCCGCAATGATGTTAAAATACGGACTTGATATGCCTGAAGAAGCAAAGGCAATTGAAAACGCTGTTGATAAAGTTTTAAAACAAGGTTATCGGACAGAAGATATTTTCAAAAAACCGAACGAAAAGCTTGTCGGCACAAGCAAAATGGGTGATTTGATTGCTGAAAAAATATCTAAAGATAATTAAAAAATATTGTCATGCCGAATTCATTTAAGCATCTTACCGGCATTGTCCATCGGATAGATTCTGAAACAAGTTTAGGATGACAAACAAGGAGAAATTATGAAACAGCCATTTTTTTATGACGTAACGCTTAGAGACGGAAATCAGGCTCTAAAAAAACCCTGGAATACGTCGGAAAAAGAGATAATTTTTAATAAATTGCTGGAATTAGGCGTTCAAGGAATTGAGGTAGGGTTTTCCGGTGCTTCTGATATGGATTTTGAGGCTTGCAGATATCTTGCCGATATTGCTCCCAAAAATGTAGTTATATCAGGACTTGCAAGAGCTGTTAAGGGCGATATAGACAAAGTCGCTCATGCAATAAAACATGCTCCGAAACCCCGTATTCACACATTTATTGCCATGAACCCGCTCGGACTTGAATATGTTTTGAAAAAACCTTTAACAGAGGTCAAAAAAATTGCGATTGATGCGGTTAGCTATGCAAAAAGCGTTTTGCCGACCTATGGTGAAGTCCAGTTTTCCGTTGAACACTTTGGTGATTGCAGAGAGAATTTGGATGAAGTTATTGAAGCAGTGCAAGATATTGTTAAAGCAGGTGCAAATGTAATAAACCTGCCCAATACGGTTGAGCGTTTCCGTCCGATGGAATTCATTGAGATGGTTAAAAAAGTAAGGCTTGCTCTGCCTGAAGATATAATCATTGCCGTACATTGTCATAATGACCTTGGGATGGCGTCTGCAACTACCGTAGAAAGCTATTTTGCAGGTGCAACACAGCTTGAATGCAGTCTGAACGGGCTTGGAGAACGTGCAGGCAATACAAACATGTACGAAGTTGCAGTTGCACTTTATAATTCAGGTGTTGATGTGCCTTTAAATATGCAAAATATTTACGAAACATCCTTGCTTGTTTCTGAAATGGCGAATGTTCCAATCTGGGAAAAAGCCCCGATTATAGGGTATGATGCACTTGCACACAGAAGCGGAATACATCAGGACGGCGTTGTTAAGACAAAACATCTTGAAAAAGGTGCTTACCGTGCTTTTAATCCTGAATTAATCGGTCGCGGTGATGCAGAAAAACTTGGTTTCACAAGTCAATCAGGTAAAACAGCTATTTATGAATTGATAAATTCAACTCAATATCAAATTTCTATGCAAGAAGCGGTTTATTTGGCTCCGTTTGCAAAACAAAAAGCTGAAAATGTCGGTGAACTCTCATTAAAACAACTCTTGAAGCTTTATTTTGATGAAATTTGTGATGTAAAAGGACCTTTCAAGCTAAGTGATTTCACAAAAATCGGGGCTGATAAATTTAATTTAAGTTTTAACCGTAACAATGAGGAGTTTGACGTTATTGTAAAAGGTTCAGGACCTCTTGATGCGTGCATTAATGCTTTAAAGAAATCCGGTTTTCCTCTGGAATTGGAACATTATGAACAGCATGCGATTGAAGACTTGGCAAATGAAAAAGAAAAATCAAAAGCAATGAGTGTTTTACACTTTAATGATAATGGAAACATTATCATAGCAAGAGCTATTAACACATCAACCGCCCAGGCAAACGTTCAGGCTGTGTTTAACGGACTGAATTTGATGTTTAAGAGTTGAAAAGCTAAAAGAATGTAGGGTGCATTTATGCACCTTTAGATTTGATGCATAAATGCACCCTACTAAAGACCTTTTCCAACAGTTTCAGCTTTTTTAAATCAGTACCTATCCCGCATAAAAGAAGGACAGATTTTTCGTTTGCTCTTTCATCTTCAATATTGTGTTTATACAAAAATTCCGAAAGTTCAAAACCGCTTAAATTCTGTGATTTTACCAAAATCTTTGTCGGGTCTCCACCGTTAAAAAACTCGCAATTTGGAACATTTTTTTTCATATCTTCAATGTTTTCAATTAATTCCAGTATATTTTTGCGTCCTTTTTTACTGTTTAAGAAATTAATGTTCTTTTCAATGCTTGCAAGCAAAGGGTAAGAAGGGCTTGTGGTAGAAATTAAATCCAAATTACCCCTCACCCAATTTTTCTGACACTCGTCCCTCGTGTCGAAACCTCTCACAAAACGATACTCAATCGTTTTGCTCGGCAGAGTCCTCTCCCCCAAGGGGCGAGGGGAAAAATCAATATTACAATGCAAAAGAGCAGTAGGATTAAGTCCGCCTGCGGTCTTGTGTAATGATTGAATTACCAAATCAGCTTTGCAATCAATCACCGAAGTCGGAAGCTTATCACAAAACGGATATAAAGCACCATGTGCTTCATCTACAATTAAATATGCTCCATATTTTTTGCAAATTTCTTTGATTTTTTTAATGTCCGAAATTACACCTTCATAAGTCGGTGATGTAATGATTAAAGCTTTAATTTTTCCGGTATACCCCTCACCCAATTTTTCTGACACTCGTTCCTCGTGTCGAAAAATCCCCTCTCCCCCAAGGGGCGAGGGGGTTAAGTTAGCTTTTAGTTTTTCTTCAATAATTTCCGGCGG
>JAQVKX010000059.1 GCA_028694425.1 Candidatus Gastranaerophilales bacterium | reverse complement strand
GTGACTGTCGGGAGCCTGTTCGGTATGCACCACTTTTACCAGTTGGTCTAGGCGGATAAGCGCGCCGTCGCGGTTTTTCACGGTGATGGCGGAGGCATCGAACGCGTTGTCATCTTCCCCCATCGGAAAAATTTTTCTCTTTATAAGTTTCTTGTTTTTGCAGCCCAAAAGAAACGCCGCTTGAAACTTGACGATTATAAAAATTATTGACACTTATTTTGGAAACACTTAATCCCAAAAAATTCACCTCCGAACACACTGAATTACTAAAAATAAAAACGCTTTTGAATTAAAAATTGCCTTGTTGTTAAATAAGAACTTTAACTACCACTTTCTTAACATAATTGGAATCATCAACGGCAATGGAAGGAGCGTGAGCATCTTTCGGTGTAAATATAGCAAATTCTTTTTGTTTTAATTTGATAAAATCCATCGACCCTTTTTGTTTTCGTTTTAAAAAAATAATGTCTTTTTCATCATCATAAGAAGTTTCTTCCGAAAAGTTATCCGCATCATCAATTCCTATTTGCTCTTCCCCTTCAATAATATATTGAATGTCGGTATGTTTTCGATGAGCTTCAAACTTAGCGTCTTTTAGGGGTTTTGATAAATAATCCTGAACTATTGCAAAAATTTTATCCCCCGAAATCTCATATTTCCCGTTTTTCATACAGGAAAAATCAGTTTCTGCGAGATATTTTAACCCAATCTTAACACGTTCGGGTAAATCAGTATAAGTTTCAGCATTTTTAATATTATCTTTTATCATTTGTTTATTTTATCATGGCTTTATGGAAAAAAAATATTATACTTACATAATTTTAACAAAAGATAACACTTTATACTGCGGCTATACCGATAATTTGGACAAACGCTTTGAAATGCACATATCCGGAAAAGGTGCAAAATATACCCGTTCACATAAACCGCTAAAAATTGTTTACTCAAAATGTTTTAAGACTAAATCCGAAGCAATGAAGGAAGAACGCCGGATTAAATCAATGACGAAAGAAGAAAAAATGGAATTTATAAAGAAATTTAACACAAATTAACACTTATACTTGTAAATAACTTTTCTTTGCGATATATTCAAAAAGCACTAGTAATTAAAATAAGGAATTAGAAAAATGTCCAGAGAATGTGAAATATGCGGTAAAAAGCCTTTAAAAGCAGCGAAATTAACTTTTTCGCATAAACAAAACGTACACCGCCAAGCCCCTAACTTACAATCTGTTAAAGTTAACTGCAACGGGACGGTAAAAAGAATTAACATTTGTACTTCTTGCCTAAGAGCAGGAAAAGTTCAAAAAGCTGTTTAAAAAAGTGAAAAGTAAAAAGCCAAAAGCAAAAAGTAAAAAAACTCCCGAGATTAATATTAAAACCATGGGAGTTAATATTGATAAAAACGAATACAGAGAAATTGTTTTATCTCAATCCAATCACCCTGAAAAATTTTATGGCAAATATAGCTGATTAAAATTAACTTACCCTTCGCATTAAATCAGAGAGTTTCACGTCTTTTGTCCTGATGGAAATATCTTCCGGAGTTTTTGCAGCTTTAATCTCAGGTTCTTTAAACTGTGTTAAGCCTACTTTAATTCCGTCCTCTTTTTTTATCATAAGAATTTCTTGCAGGAAATTCAAAATCTTATCCATAATTATCTCCTTTATATCATTATAACCTAATTTTTAACTTTAATATCATGTATTAAAACTATTTTTAGGATTTTTTTCATCCCTATTTATGATATATTTGTACTAAGGGAAAAAAGGATACAAATTTGAATAATACTTTAGATAACGGTTTTGAACAAAATTTTAATGCCGCAATGAAAATGAGCCTGGAGGAATATGATTATGAGAGCCTCTTGGGCTTTTTACGTTGCGGAAAAATTCCGGAAAGACAAATTGCAGCACTAAAATTAAATGAAATAAAATCAATTGAAGATGCAAAAATTCTTGTATCCAACCTAACCGGACAAGACGGCAAAGTCAGGGAGGCTGTTTCTTTTAAGATTAATGAGCTTGTTAAAAATACTGATTATATGCCGGTTTTTCTTGATGAAAAAATTTTTGAAATTCTAATTCAAGGAATTATGGACATTAACGGGAATGTTTGCCGCCAAATTATCGAGGTTATAAGTAATTTAAAACAAAATAGCTGTTTTAGAGATTATATTAGTAAAAAATTACCCGAAAGCACTAAAAAAATTTTGAAAAAAACAGCAAAATTAAGTTCAAAAGACAAACAATATGTTATAAGCAAAAGAAATTTCCAATTATATTGGTGCCTGGAAGCTCTTTATGACTTTGTTGAACATATTGATTACAAAATTTTAAAGGAAATTATTCTTAAGACGGCAGAATTTGAAAATTATACAATAAGAGAAAAAACAGCGAAAATATTAACCAAAATCGATAGTCCCGAGTTTAAAGAATTAAAACAAAAACTGAAAAATGATGAAAATTATTATGTGAAAAGACTTTTGTAAATGCAAAAATGCCTGAAGTTATCTCGAAAACCTTTCGAATCTTCAGCTAAAATTTTTTACTTTCCCGATTATCAATTAACCATAAAAAGGAATGCCGAAAGGAAACAAATTGATATTGAACTTAGAATAAGCCAGGTATGGATAAGCGGGTGTTGATTATTCCATATTTCGGCTATTGTATTTTCATTTTCCGTATAAAAAGATTTTTTCTCTGAACTTCTTTCAAACACTGTGTCGCCGTAAAATTCTTCCGGCATGGTTACTGCTGATTTTTTTAATACTTCTGACATTACCAGTTTTTCTCCCGTAAGTTGCATAATTTTCTCCCATGTAATCTATTCGCTCTTAATATCAATTGTGTACATTCTAGAGATTTGAACATCACCCGGATAGATGATTTAAAGGATAATATAATTTTGAAGATGCTATTTTACCGGTTTTGAAGTATGTTTAAAAATGTAAACATTTTGTTCTTAGAGGTTTATATATTTTTGAGGTAGTTTTATAATGCATGTATCTTAAAAGGAAAAAAGAGTAAGAAAATGAACGTAATTCCTGTTTCATGCAGAAAACCAAACACTTATTCATATTTTATAAAACCAACACCTTTTAGAGGTGAAAAGTCTGATGAGAAAAAAGCTCCTTCTCAGGCTTTTATCCCGCCTGAGGATCCTCCTCCGACACCGATAATGCCTCCGAGATTACGTCCCGCCGGGCAACATTCGACAGTAAAAACTTCGCCTGTAACACCGCCTCAAGTAAGTAAAAAACACCATATAGCTTTTGGCATGGCAAAATTGGAGGAGGAAGCTTTAGGCAAAATTAATGACCAAAAACAAGTAATAATTGATGCAAGAAATGCTGTCAATAAAATTATTGCTGCAATAAAAGATGACAAAGGTACAGATTCAGCAGAAGCAAAAACATTAGAATTCATCAAGAATTTAAAAGATTCTGAGGAAGTAGCTAAACGAGTTGTCTTATGGCAAGAAGAAGATGGTAGCAATAGCATGCTTACTCTAGCAGTATCAAAAGAAAAAGATAAAATAGCGGAAGCAATTATTGATTTAGCAGGGGGTTTAGATGAAAAAACCCAAAGGGAATTTGTTTCAATGGGAATAAATGTGGGAAATGCAAATCAATACGTATTTTTAAATGCAGTTGCAAGCATCGAAGCAGCAGTTAAATTCCTTGATATGGTAAATAGAGTAAATCCTAGGCTATTACTTAAGTTTGATATTTCTCCGAACGTTATCGATACTGATGAATTTACTGAACTTGCTGCTAGAGTAGCAACTAACCCCGATTTATCAACTAAAGAAACCGTGGAATTTTTAAACAAATGCCGTCTTCAAGAGTTGGCAAAGATAGTTGACCCGAATGCAGATAAAATAATAGCAAATAAACAAGCAAAACAAACCGAAGCAGGAACAAGAACAAGAGCAAAAACAGAAGCAGAAAGAGCATTATATGCGGAAGACGTAGCAGGAACAGTATCAGAAATAGAAAGCTACGGTGATTGAAGAATAATTTGATTTATAATAAAATAATTAAATGAAACCTGAGTTGTTATTGCCTGCGGGTAATCTGGAAAAATTGGAATATGCGGTTAAGTACGGTGCCGATGCCGTTTATTTTGGTGTTGTAGATTTCAGCTTGCGTTCTATGCGAAAGGGCGAGCTTATAACCTTCGATAATCTTAAAAAAGCCGTTGATTTAGCTCACGACCTGAAGGCAAAAGCTTATATGACGCTTAATATATTTGCGTTTAACAATGATATTGAAAACTTGGAAAAATCCATAGATATTATAAAAGATGCTAATCCTGATGCCATTATTTTAAGTGATTTCGGGATTTTGAGAACAGTCAGAAAATATATGCCGCACATGCCTGTTCACATAAGCACTCAGGCAAATACTCTCAATTATGAAGCGGTTAAATTTTGGCAGGATAACGGTGCCAAGAGGGTTATTTTAGCAAGGGAACTCCCTATAGCGGATGTTGCGAAAATCAAGGAAAAAGTTCCCGATATAGAGCTTGAAGTGTTTGTACATGGCTCACAATGTGTTTCTTTTTCCGGAAGATGCTTGTTAAGCGATTACATGACGGGCAACGAACGCAAAGCAAATCAAGGAAACTGTGCTCAGCCTTGCCGTTGGAGTTATAAACTTGTTGAAGAAACACGTCCCGGAGAATATTTTGAAATTAATCAAAATGAAAGAGGCTCACATATCCTTAGTCCGAAAGATTTATGTTTGGTAGAGCATTTGCAAAAACTGGTTGATGCAGGTGTAAGTTCTTTCAAAATTGAAGGCAGAACAAAAAGTCTGTATTATGTCTCAGCTGTTGCAAAAACTTACAGAAATGCAATTGATGAAGTTTTAAAAAATCCTGATGCAGATTTGAGCAAGTATTTTGAGGAACTTAAAAAAGTCGGTAACAGAGGATATACTCAAGGATTTTATTTGGGCGGTAATACTTCCCAAAGTTATAGCTATGATGTTTCAAAAGGGCTTGCCGGAGCTGATTTCCTTTGTGAATTTTGGGAAAAGGCAGAGGACGGATTTTTTAAGGTTAAAATTAAGAACAAAATACTTTTAGATGAGGAAGTTGAAATAATTACACCTGACGAACAGTTTTTGACAAGAGTAGTCGCAATCAAGGATAAAAACGGGCTTGAATGTGAACTTGCAAATACTAATGATGAATTATTCATAAAGTTTTCTAAAAATCCGATTGATTACCGTTGTGCACTTGCCCGAACACCCGGAGTACTATATATTAATAAAAAATGTAAGGCAAATTAAATATTTAATTATTTGAGCATACGGAAAAAGCCTAATTAAGCCCGATATCATTGCTTTTTACTTTTTGCTTTCATCCCTTTTCTCAACATTTTAAGTTTTTTATGTTCCAATTCTCTTTGTTTTTTATATCCGTAAGTAAAATAAATCAAACCGCCTATTAAAAGCCAGAGAGGGAAAATAGTTGATGAAGTTTTTAAACTTCCCATTGAATAAACCATCAATCCACCACAGGTTAGAATCCCGAGTATCGGAAAAAGCGGTGAAAATGGAACTCTAAAAGGTCTATGTCTGTCAGGGTCGGTTTTTCTCAGGACTAAAATAGCAGCACATACAATTATGAATGATGTAAATGTTCCGAAATTACATAATTCGGCAGAAATGTTTATATCCATAAACAATGTTCCGATAATGACAATTACACCAGCAATCCAGGTTAAAATAACCGGAGTTCTGTATTTTTTATTAACTACTCGCAAAGATTTAGGGATAAAATTATCTCTGCTCATTGCATATAAAATTCTTGTTGTTCCCAATTGATAAATTAAAAGAACAGAAGTTAACCCTGCTAACGCACCTGTGGAAATAAATCCCGCAATTCTGTTTTGCCCCACAAATCTCATTGCATAAGCAATCGGTGCCTGAAAATCTATTTGACTGTAAGGCATCATACCTGTCAAAACAAGTGCAACAACAACATATAAAACAGTACAAATAATTAAAGTTCCTAAAATGCCTATGGGTAAATCCCTTTGAGGGTTTTTTGTTTCTTCTGCCGTTGTCGAAATTGCATCAAACCCTATATAAGCAAAAAAGATTAAAAATGCTCCCATAAAAATTCCCTCTGCACCGTTTGGTGCAAAAGGTACCCAATTCTGAGGCTTTACATAAAACATTCCGACAACGATAAAAGATGTTATTATTAAAAGGTTGATACCAACCATAATACCTGCTAATTTAGTAGATTCCTTAACTCCTTTTGTTAAAACATAAGTTATAAGAATCACAATGAATATTGCCGGAATATTTATTGATATTGGAATCCCGAGAAAATGAGGGATAACAATATTAGGGTCTAAATGTTCTCTTTGGCAAATAATGGTTGCCGAGCGATAGTCATTAATAAGCCAAATAGGCGGATTTACGACCCAAGTCGGCAAAATATGCGAAAACCCTTTTAAAAATTGAAAAAGGTATCCTGTCCAGGCACTTGCAACGGTAATATTGCCGATTGCATATTCAAGCATTAAAATCCAGCCGACCATCCAAGCCATAAATTCGCCCATTGTTGCAAATGTATAAGTGTAAGCACTTCCCGCAACGGGAATCATTGATGCAAACTCGGAATAACACAATGCCGCAAAAACACAAGCTATAGCAGCTAAAATCATTGAGACAATCAAGGCAGGGCCGGCACCTACACCTTCAGGTCCGCCTTGTGCCGCTATTCCGACAATCGTAAAAATTCCGGTTCCTATAACCGCACCTATCCCCAAAATTATTAAATCCCAGACGGTTAAAGTTTTGCTTAACTCTGATTTTTTTCCTTCGGCAATTAGTGTATCAGGGCTTTTTACTTTGAATAATTTCTTTGATAAACGTTTTATTTTAGTTAATAATCGGCTGTTGTTCATATGTTATTTCTTTTTCTTTTTCCTGTCTTTTTTGTCTGGCTTCAAGTACTTCCCAAACCCTGTTCTTTTTATAACCGTAATGGAAATATATTAATGCCCCGATACCAATCCACAGAGGAAATAATAGGGCAGAAGTCGTTAAAAATTGCATCGAATAAATCATAAGTCCGCCGCAGCAAATTATCCCAAGTATCGGAAATAAAGGCGAAAACGGAACCTTAAAAGGTCTGTGTCTGTCAGGGTCAGTCTTTCTAAGGATTAATACCGCAACACAAACAATTATAAATGACGTAAAAGTTCCGAAATTACATAACTCTGCCGCAACGTTTAAATCTAAAGTTAATGTTCCTAAAATAGCTACAATTCCGACCGTCCATGTTAAAACATGCGGTGTATGAAACTTCGGATGAAGCTTTTGAAGCCTTCTCGGTAAAAAATTATCCCTGCTCATTGCATATAAAATTCTTGTTGCCGCTAATTGCAGAACCAAAAGAACAGAAGTTAAGCCGGCAAGTGAACCTATTGAAATAAGCCCTGCTGCCCAATCCTGTCCTGCTACTGTCATTACATAAGCCATAGGTGCTTTTAAGAAATCAGCAGGTATATTCCCGCTTGTAGCCTGCATGCCTGTAAGAACCAGTGCAACCAGTGAATAAATAACCGTTGTAATAACCAAGGAACCTATAATCCCTATCGGTAAATCTTTTTGAGGATTTTTACACTCTTCTGCCGTTGTGGCAAGTGCATCAAACCCGATATATGCAAAGAAAATTATAAACGCTCCCATAAAAATACCGTTAAATCCGTTAGGTGCAAAAGGCACCCAATTCTCAGGTTTTACAAAAAATGCACCTACTAAGATAAACAGAGCAATTACCGCAAGTTTTACAAAGACCATGACACCGGCTATTTTAGTAGAATCTTTTGTCCCTTTTATTAAAATTGCAGTTACTGCAACAATCGCTAAAATTGCAGGTATGTTAATACAAAACGGAATACCATGGAACATCGGAATAACAGATGTAGGATCTGCTCCGCTATCGGTTAGAATTTTAGTTGCCGTTTTATAATCATTTATAAGCCAAATAGGAGGATTAATAAGCCATCCCGGAAGAAAATGTCCAAAACCTTTTAAAAACTGCATAAAATAATTTGACCATGCACATGCAACCGCAATATAGCCGATTGCATATTCAAGCATTAAAATCCAGCCGACCATCCATGCCGCAAATTCGCCCAATGTAGCAAATGTATAAATATATGCTCCGCCTGCAACCGGTATCATTGTTGCAAATTCCGAGTAACAAAGTGCAGAAAAAACACACGCAAATGCAGCAATAAGCATGGATATAATAAGTGCAGGACCTGCACCTATGCTCTCAGGACCTCCTGCTGCCGCTACTCCGACAATTGCAAAGATTCCGGAACCGATTATTGCACCGATACCGAGAATTATCAGATCCAAAACCCCGAGGGTTTTGTCTAAACTGTTTTCCTGTGCAGCTTCAAGCATTTTATCGGGATTTTTTCTTTTTATAACATCTCGTAAAAATTTCTTTGATAAGTCTGCTCTGTGTGTCTTTTTCATGTATTTATATACCAACCTTTTCAGCTTTACAGAGAGGGAATCCCATTTCTTCTCTGTGTTCTACGTATAATTTAGCAACGGCAGCAGCCATTGTTCTTATTCTGTTTATATAATTAATTCGCTCATCTTTACTTATAACACCTCTTGCATCAAGCAGATTAAAAGTATGTGAACATTTTAAAACGTAGTCATAAGCAGGCAAAACAAGCCTGTTATTAACACAATTATCAACTTCTTTTTGGTACAAGTCAAACATTTTGAACAAACTTTCGGCATCTGAAACTTCAAAATTGTATTTGGATTGTTCGATTTCGTTTTGCAGGTAAATCTCTCCGTATTTTATATCCTTATTCCACAAAACATCATAAACGGAATTAACATTTTGCAGATACATTGCAATTCTTTCAAGACCATAAGTTAATTCCAAAGCTACAGGACGAACTTCAAGACCACCTACCTGCTGAAAATAAGTAAATTGAGTAATCTCCATGCCGTCAAGCCAAACTTCCCAGCCTACACCGGCTGCCCCTAAAGTAGGAGACTCCCAGTTATCCTCCACAAATCTTACGTCATGCTTTGAAAGGTCTATCCCCATTGCCTCAAGGCTTTTTAAATAAAGTCCTTGAGCATTATCCGGTGACGGTTTTAAAATTACCTGATATTGAAAATAATGTCCCAATCGGTTAGGATTCTCACCGTATCTGGCATCAGTAGGACGCCTGCATGGCTCAACCATTGCCGTATTCCAAGGTTCGGGTCCCAAAGACCGCAAAAATGTAGCAGGATTCATTGTCGAAGCACCTTTTTCTATGTCGTAAGGCTGCTGGATTATACAACCGTAATCCGACCAGAATTTTGATAAATTCAATATTAATTCTTGAAAGGTCAGTGCCATTATTGTCCTTTATACACTTAAAAACTTGAGCTATTATTATAAACTTAATAAGACAAAAATGCAATAAAATAGATTGAAATATTAACTTATTTGACATTATTGATTTCATCTTGAATTTTTCGGTTAAATCAATTATACTAAACTAAAAGAGGTTTATATATGAACATTTCGGAAATAATAAAAGAATTAAATTCTAAAATAAAAGAAAAAAATTTAGGTTTTAAAGGCTCTTATTTATATGGCTCAAGAGCAAAGGGCACGTACAGAGAAGATAGTGATGCTGATGTTATATTAGTCTTTGACAAGGAACTTACAAGAGATGAAGAAGTAGAGATTTACGACTTATTATGCGATTTTGATTATAAGTATAATTTAATAATAATGGGGCTACCATATACCATGAAAGAACTGAAAAAAAATTATGTTTTCCATGACGAAGTCGTAAATAAAGGAATCTATTATGATGCAGCATAAAAAAATACTAATAAAAAATTCTATTGAAAAAGCTGACGAAGCTTTAGTTGATGCTCAAAATAATATAAATTTAAGTTTAAGATTAGTACAAAACAGAATTTATTATGCAGTTTTCTATATAGTTCTTGCTTTATCTTACTTGGATGGTTTCGCAACAGGTAAACATCATCAGCTTATGGGTTGGTTTAATAGAGAATATATCTATAAAAACAAAATTTTTGATGTAAAGTTGAAAAGTATTTACCGAACATTACTTTCTAATCGTGAAAAGTTTGATTATAATGTTTCAAAAAATCCTGAAAAAGATAAAGTCGAAAAAGACTTTGAAGATGCAAAATTTTTTGTAGAAACAGTAAAAAATCATATTTTAAAAAGAATTCCTCTATAAATAGTTATTAGGAGTAAGTCATGGCGGAAAAGATTATAATTTTTTCAGGTAAACAATATTCGGGCAAAGACACTGCGGCAAAAATCATGCTTGAAGTCATGCCCGATTATAAACGTTTTGCAATGGGCGATGTAATAAAGCTTGAATACGGCAGACAAAAAGGGTTAACTTACGAAGAAATCGAAAAAAACAAGCCGATTTACCGCCAGGATTTAATTGATTTAGGTAATTGGGGCAGGTCTCAAGACCCTGATTATTGGCTGAAAAAGATTATTTCTCAACCCGGTAAAATAATGGTAACGGATGTTCGTGTTTTGCATGAATATGAAGTATTTAAGGCTGCCGGGGCAATTGCGATAAGAATTGAAGCATCACGTGAGACCAGATCTAAAAGAGGTCAGCTTATCGGTGAAAACGATATAACAGAAGTCGGCTTGGATAACATCAAAGACTGGGATTTTGTTATCGAAAACAACTCCGATTATGGGAGTTTTAAGGATAAAGTATTGGCTTTAGCTGACGAGCTGTGTTAAGCAAAGCGTGAAACGTGAAAAGAAGTTGAACAGTCGAATAGTTGAATGGTTGAATGGTTTTAAAAGTGAGCAGTAAACAGTGAGCAAAATTTTCCTTCTTTTCACATTTCACATTTCACTTTTTACCTTTTATTTTTTACATTTTGCTTATAATTTGTTATTTTTTTAAAATAACGAAATGATTAAATATTTAAATAATTAACTTACCTGACACAGCGAATCCGGTGGAAACTACTCTTGGAACCAGCATAGTGGTAGTTAGTAGAGAAGAATCGATCCCATGCACCATAATTATTGTACTCCGATGAAGACCAGTAATAATCGGACATATTCAGCAGGCTTTTAATGCCTGAGTTTTTATTCTTAGCATTCCATATTGCTGTTAATTCAGCATCTGTAGGAAGATGCCAACCTAAATCCGCACAGGTTTTTACTGCTCCTGCCCAAGCGTTATTTGCACAATATGGGTTATTAGGAACTGAACCGCAGGTACTGCTATCATAAGTTTTGTCGGTGGTTGTATCAATTGCACTGTAAGTTACATTCGCTTTTGAAACACACAAGCTTCCGACCTGCACACAATCGTCATCCCCCAGTACCGCATTGAGTTCGCCGATGTCTTTTCCGACAACATTCGGTTTTTGGTTGCCGTTTATGTCGTAAACTATCGCAACACAAGCCGTTGTGTTGCCCGGAATAAAGCTTTTGCCCGTGCTTCCGCCGTCTCCGTAAATTGAACCTTCGTTATTCACCCAGTCAAGGTAAGCACAACTCGGGTCATAGGAGATTATCGCATTCGTGCCGTCTGCGAAGCTAAGTCCAACGGTTGCCTGTGTCCAGGTTGAATGCCCCAAACTCGCTCCTGTTGTCAAACCGCTTGTCGTAACTTCTGTTCCGCCCGAGCTTTTAAACGTTGAGACAAAACAATCGGTTAAATTCGTTGAAGTACAACGCTTTGCGACTTTTATGTATTTTTCAAGATTATTTGCAAAAGCTTCCGTTGTAATATAGTTAGTACCGCCGGGAGAGCTTGGCAGGTCGCCGTTAACGTTCATTTGGCGTGTTGCTTGGTCTATTTTTACGTCAAAATTGTCTTTAGCCTTTGCCCAGGACATTTCGTTAACGTTTTTTACAAGCGGAGGAACTACAATCAT
>JAQVKX010000058.1 GCA_028694425.1 Candidatus Gastranaerophilales bacterium | reverse complement strand
TTCTTTGGCACCTGAATCATTACCTTTGGCAACAAGTTCTCCTACTCCGTCTTTTAAATTAGTAAAAGCCGAATAGTACATGTATTTATTCAAGTAATCATTCTGTGATTTTTGGACTTTAAAAGTTAAAACAGCGATTATTGCTACTATAGTCATAACCAAAAGGACTTCTGCAAACGTAAATGCATTTTTTTTCATAAATTTAAACCTCTACCTTGTAAAAGTTGCCGGAGCTTCTAAAATTTCTTCAGCACAAACATCGGTTGAAGCTCCACTATCGCTGCTGCCCACTGTAATCTTACCGTCATATCTTATCCCGAATATAAATTGGTCGGGTTCGTCCGTGCAATCAGAATGATTGGTACATTGGGTGAGAGAATAAGTTGAGAACCCGGTATCTACGGTACAGCCAGGATCACCGTCTCCGTTTACGTCAACAATAACTTTAGTTTGATAAATAGCTGAACTTCTCGGGAATATTTCGTTAGCCTTATAAGCAGGAGGTGTCGGTGTAGTATCCGAATATGTCGGAAAATTTAATGTCCAAACAACACCGTCGGTTGTAGTAAATGTTCCAGTACCTGCAACATTATAGGCGGGACAGCTTACAGAACCTACGGTATTTAACAAGTCTGAAAATAAAGTACAAAATTTATTGTTTGTATAGTAACCGCCCGAACTATTTAATGTATAATTAAATCCTCTGGAAACTGTAACGCCACCTGCATCAAGAGCTGTTTGTTCTTCCGGATAATACATAGAATTGTTAATCAACTCAGATACCGTATTTTCCAAAGTTGAATAAGCCTTTTTAAACATAACTTTGTTTTGTGACGGCATTATATTAGGTATGAGAGGGATAATAATCGCCGCAACAATACCTATTATAAGAATAGTAACCAACATCTCGGAAAAAGTAAAACCTTTTTTAACCATTTTTCACCTCATACTTACTTACTAACGACAGTTTAGCATAAAAAGATTATTCTGAAACTTTTTCTTTTTCCGAAGTCGATTTTTTATTTTCACTTAAATCTTTTACACTTAGAGCTATTCTCTTATCCGTAGGGTTAAATTTCAAAACGGTTGTTTTAATTTTATCGCCTACTTTTAAAATACAGTTATTAATATTTTGATATTCAAGCATTTCTCCATGCGGTAAAAGTGCCTCTACACCGGGAAAAACTTCTACAAAAGCACCAAAGTGCTTAATTCTTGTAATAATACCTTCTCTTGGAGAACCTTCCGCAATTTGTTTTTCTGCTTCAAGCCAAGGGTCATTTTCAAGGCTTTTTAAACTTAAACTCACCCTATGTTTATCATGATCTACTCCGATAACTTCAACATCAATCTTATCACCGACTTTAAGGATATCGGCAGGATGGTCAACCCAACGCCATGACATTTGAGAAAGCGGTAATAATCCGTCTACTCCTCCGATATCAATAAATGCACCGAAATCCGCTATTCTTACAACATCTCCCTTTAACACTTGTCCCACTTCAACTTGAGAAAATATTGTTTTCTTTGCATCTTCCGCATTTTCTGCAAAAACTTTTTTGTTAGATAAAATAAAATTATTTTGTTGACAGTCTAAAGTCAAAATCTTTAATTCTAATTTATCATCCACTTTAATATCAGATTCTTTGCAACGCAGATGGCTGGAAGGAACAAAACCTCTGATGCCGAGTATTTCAACTAATACTCCACCCTTAACACAAGAAACGACAGTTCCTAAAATAACTTCATCAGCTTCCTTAATTTTTTCCAATTCTTTCCAGCTGTAAGCTAAATCAACTTTTTTCCGTGATAAAACAAAACGCCCGTCCTCATCCTCTTCTTTAATAATCAAAAACTCATATTCCTTACCTTTTTCCAAAACTTTTTCAATCGGTTCGGTAGAATCCAATCGTGCTTCCCTAACCGGTACAATTGCAGCTGTTTTTGAACCGATATCAATAATTACCCCTTCAGAATCATAAGACCATACTATGCCTTTTACAAGGTCTCCTTTTTTAAAATTGTAATCATACTTGTCCAACAATGATTCAAATTCACTATCAGAAAACTTTTCTTTTGATAACATCACTACTCTCCATAGGTTTAAAAAATTTGGTACCTCTTGTCCAATTATAACAAATCTTTTACAACATACCACAAACAAATAAAAAAAGTTCACATATGTTAATATTTATAGCCCGATTGGGGGATGGAAAAAAATGGATATAGAATTATATTCTTGATTTTTTTCTTAATTCCAGTTGATATAAGAAACATTTTTTTACAATAAAATCAATGTCTTTTTGAGAAATATTAATTAAATGAAAAGCGTTTAAAAATTTTCTGCCGGAGAAACTTCCCAGTTCTTTTGAATAAACCAAGCGGGCAGTCGATTTTATATTTTTTTCATCAAAATATAATTCAACGATTGCAGATTTAACGGCAGGTAAAGGTTTATCTGAAATGAAACTTAAACCTTTTCCTGAAATATCTCTTGTTTGTGCCTGAATAACTTTACGAGTCCCGGGTGCATCTTTAGTTTCTATTTCCAGCTTAAAATCTACCGTCATGTCTGCCCTGAAATATTCACGGCGTTGTGAATGGTTACTGTTTTCAGGATAAGCAATAATATATTCTGTTAAAACTGCACTCGGTGTAACGGATAAAATTTTTGATTCAGATGAATAAACTCCGTTATCTGTGTATATACGGATATTTATGCTGTCGTCTTCTTTTGCGAGAATATTATTGTTGCGTTCATTGTCGGCATGTAAAATAACACAATCACTTTGAATGCTTATTACCGTACAATAAATTTTCTGAAGCTGATTATTTTCATCATGAAAAATAACTTCAAATGATTTAAAATCTTTAAATTGCTTAAGAAACTCTCCCATGATTTAGATTATATCAGATTATCGAGCAACTGACAAGTAACTTGACACAACTGCTTGCTTGGGGTAAATTTGGTTAAGGAAAATTGAAATGTGAAATGTGAAAAGAAGGCAAGAGGGCAGGAGGGCAAGAAGGCAAGTTTTTCGCTTCACGCCTCACTTCTTCTCACCTCTCACTTCTCACTTAATCGGGCGAGTGGTGAAATGGTAGACACGCTAGTCTTAGGAACTAGTGCCGAAAGGTATAGGAGTTCGAGTCTCCTCCCGCCCACCATTAAAAACAAGAAGCCGACTAAAAAGTAAAATTTAGTCGGCTTCTTGCAAATTAATTTACTCCCCCTGCATGTAAACTCTTAATGCTCATAAATTCTAAAACAAGCAAGTGTAATTTTTTCGCAAGTTCAGTTAAGATATACTTTCAAATAATACCTTAAATGCTAATAAAATTAAAACAACTCCACCTGTGATTTCCAAATTTTTTATCGGGAATTTTTTGAACAAGTACCCGCTCCAAAAACCTAAAAGCGAATTAATAAAAGTAATTATGCCGATTATTATTGCAGGCAAAAGTATCGGCGTTTTTGTAAAAGCAATTGAAACTCCAGCACCGAGTGCATCAATACTTGTTGCGATTGATACAAGGAAAATGTAGCTAAAACATAAGTAACAATCAATTTTTTTTGTCTTTTCTTTTTTAAATGCATCTTTAATGAATTTAAAACCTAATAGAATAAAAATTCCAAACACAATCCAATGGTCATATGGCTCAACGTATTTATTAACACTTTGAGCCAAAAAATATCCGATAATCGGCATTAAAAACTGGAAAAATCCTACCGAAAAAGCAAGCATAAGAGAATTTGCACGTTTATTATTTGTGAAAATAAGCCCGTTCGAAAATGAGACGACACATGCGTCAATTGATAAAACTATTGCTAATATTAGAATGTCTATTGTACTCATATCGTCCCTTTGGGTTAATAGGTGAATGGGTGAAGAGCTAAAAAAAATAAATAACCTTTCACCTTTTCACCCATTAACCTGTTCACCTAATGATAATTTCCACTTCAAAAAACCTTTTCCACGGGAATTTATACTTGATTTTAGGTTTAATATCCAAAATCTTTTGTAATTTTTTTTCATACGGAATCATTAATTTTCCCAATTTTCTGAAATCCGGTCTAGGCTCTTTTTCCTTTTCCCCTTTACCTTTTCCCTTTAAAATTTGCCGTACATTCGCCTGATAAGCCCAATCATCTAAAAGTCTTACCATTTGAAGCTTTTTAAAGGCTTCTTCATTGTATTTTTTTGCCGAAAATCTTACAACACCGGCACAAATTAAGCTGCCTAAAGTATTTGCACTTGTATTCCACCCACTGTAACCGTAAAAATTATCTAAATCAATTTTTTCTTTAAAAAATCTTTTAATAAATTCATTATCCGCACCATTTGCAAACCTTACATCAGCAAGCATGTAAGGTTTGTCGCTCAAAACGAGTTTATTTAAAAAACCCTTAGTCGGTATCCCCATAACAATCTCACCTTGATTATATTCAAAATTGTTAACAATTAAAATTAAATCAGCTTCTTTTTCTTCGGAAAAAATACAGCCTGAAAGTTCAATTTGAGATAGAACGCTCTGTTCTATTGAAATATCTTCATAATTTGAGATTAAATGAGTATATCCGGGTGCCAAAAATTTCATAGAAATTTTTGGCATCCTATTCTTAAAATCACAAACCGCACGTGCAAATAAAGTAAGCGGAATCTCATCCGCTCCGGTTTTAATAACGGCAGCAAGTTTTTTTTCGTCAATTATTTTCTGTAAAATTTCTGCTTCAAATACATTTAGCCCGAATTGAGAACAATCATCTTTTGAAAATACCAATTTATCGAATATTCCTTCTTCAAGCCATTGCAAGTATATTTTATTTATCAGGAAATTTCTTTGTCTTGTCGCAAGGTAATCATTCAAAATATTTTGCGGAATGTCTGTTGTTTCATAACCTGTTTTGTGGAAATTATAAGAATATTCAAACAATTTTGTTCCATATTCGCTCCAATATTCTTTTTCTTCTTCGTTTATATTATTATTAGAAACTCTCATTATACTTGAAAAAGCATATATTTTATTACATTTTCCTTTTATTTTTTCCCTGAAATTTTCTAATCTTAATTTAACTTCATCAAAGGAATCTTTGCTTCTTCTTGACGGGATTAAACCTCCGTAAGCAATTGTGTCCAAGGAAATTATAATCGCATCCGTTGCTTCTGTTTTGTCAAGCCATTGGATAATTTTATCTACATCCGCTAACGATTTGAGCCCGCCGAGAAACTTTTTATCCGGTAAAAAAAGTTCTAAATCATTATCTATACCGGCTATTTGGTCAATTAAATCATAGCAGACGGGTCGATTGTCTATTGGAATTAGGGCAATTTTCATATGTTCTCCGCAAGTATTATTTATTTGTCTTGTCTAAAAACAAATTAACGGCTTCTTTAAAGTCTTTAGGACTTTGTAAAGTTTTATCATAATCAATGTTATCAAATTTTACATTGGTTTTCAATATAAACTTCTGATATATTTTCAGCCCTAAAAATATTGCAAGAGAAGAAACTATAACACCAAACATTGCAAAAAAGAACTTGGCGATAGTTGACGAAGCTCCTATGCCTGCAGCATAACATTTTTGCTGACATATAAAAATAAATGAAATCAATAATAAGTTAAGCGTTTTCAGGTTTTTCTTCATTTTTTACCTCGGTTTTTGATTTTATTTTTTTCGAAGTATTTCTATTGGGTCTTTTGGTTCGGGTGTTAGCATTATCTTCAGTCTTTTCAGAAATTTCAACTATAGGCTCAGAGGGCGGCTCAAGTTGTTGAATTGGAACTTGAGGTTTAATTTCACTTTGATATTTATCTCTGTTTTTATTCCTGAATTTATTTTTCCTGCCTGATTTACTTTTATTTTCTTGTAGTTGTGCTTCCTGTGTAGCATCTGTGTCTTCAATATTTTTCTTAAAATTGCTTATAGGCATTTTTATTTTAGAAGCTTTTGCACGGTATTCACCCTCTGCAGTCGGAGAGGAGAACTTAAGCTCTTCCATCATATAACCGCTGCCTTGACAATGTGGGCATTTTTTTGTAAACAATTCCGATAAACTTTGTCCTTGCCTGTGTCTTGTAAGTTCAACCAATCCTAAATCAGACAATTGACCGATTTGCGGTTTTGATTTATCAGGTTCAAGTGCGATTTCAAATTCTTCCAAAATCCTAAGTTTATCGATACGTGTAGCCATATCAATGAAGTCTACAATAATCATTCCGCCGATATTTCTTAAGCGTAGTTGTCTTGCAATCTCTTGAATAGCCTCTCTGTTTGTTCTCAATATGGTTTCATCTTGAGTAGCTGAACTTGTAAACTTACCGCTGTTTACATCAATTACGGTAAGTGCCTCGGTAGTTTGAATATACAAATAACCTCCGGAAGGTAAATTAACTTTTGTCTGGAGTGCTGCTTTGATTTCTTTATGAACATCAGTTGCTATTAAAAGCGGTTCTGAGCCCTTATACAGGGTTACATCAATGTTTTTACTCATATGCCAATTTTGTAGCAATTGATTAACTCTGTTCATCGCAAAACCTGTGTCAACAATTATTTCTGAAATATCATCGGTACAAGCTTCTCTTAAAACCCTGTATAGTAAATCTTGGTCTCGTGAAATCAGACTTGGCGGTTTTAAAGTATCAGCAGACGTTACAATGTTATTCCATTTTTCAAGCAAAACTTCTAAATCTTCTTGAATATCTGATTCGGATTGTCCTTCGGCTTCGGTTCTTATTATAACACCTACACCTACAGGTTTCATAAGATTTACTGTTGATTTTAAGCGTGCTCTTTCTTTAATACTTTCAATTTTTTTACTGACGTTAATTCCGGTTTCGTTAGGAAGAAGTACCAAAAATCTTCCGGGAAGGCTTATTTGCATTGTAACACGTGGACCTTTGTGTCCCGTAGGTTCCTTTTCAACCTGAACAATAATTTTTTGTTTAGGTTTTAGTTTATCTTTTAAAGCACCTTTGCCGACAATATCCTGTGCATGTAAAAACCCCATTTTATCTACACCTACATCAACAAAAGCTGCTTCAATACTGGGTAAAATATTTTCAACGTTTGCTAAATAAATATCCCCCAGCAACACATTGCCTTTTGTCACAAAAAATTCGCTAACCTTTTTGCCGTCCATAACCGCGGCAATATTATCGCGTTCTGCGATAATAATTTTCTTTCCTGTTTTTTCCATAAAATCCTTTCTTACTCGCTCGCGTTAAACAGGTCTCCGGTTTTTGCTATCGCGGGTTTTACCCGCTGCCGCAAAAGACCTTCGCCTTCTGCTCGCTCGCGCTTCTTGCCCTTAAGCACAAAAATGCAAGGGCATAAACTGTTAAACTCTTATTTCGTTAACATTTTCGTCAAAAAATCTTGTACGTTTAATGTCAAACAAAATATCAGGTGCGATGATTTTCATTAAATCATCAGCCCTAAGTGCAGGGATATCACTACCCTGACCGGTTTTTAAAACTATAAACAAACTTTCTTCCAAAAAATTATACGATTTTATTGAAGATTTTATGTTTGTTGTTTTTAAAATACCTTTTTTGTTTTTCTTCGTCAGCAAAATTTCTTTCGAAGATAAAACTTTATCCATATTATAACTTAAAGATTTAAATTTGTGAAGGGGGGTGTCAAAAAGTTTTATTTGATATTCCGCCCACTGGACAGTGTTGTCAATAGCTTTAGCTCCTTTGTCGAGTTTTTGAACTCCTAAAATTTTACACCCCTCAGGCAAAACTTTCTCCAACTTTAGTTGGGTATTTTTAATTTTTAAATCCCAAATAGGGTTGAAATTTTGGTTGGAATCGTTTATAATAATATTGTCCTTGACTACACCCGTCCTTTTCGGACGGTTATGGTATTCGAGGACATTTTTTATGAAATAAAATTTGTTACAAAAAATGCCTTTACCAATAAGGATTTCGTATATTTCTTTATTTCCGTCTATAAATATTTCATTTTGTAAAATATAAAATTTCAAAATATCATCTTTTCTTGGGTGTTTAATTTCTTCGAATGTTTTGTAATCCGCAGTTTCTATTATTTGTTTAATTTTTGGAAGCAGTTTTGCATTATGTGTTACTTTTGCAAGTATCTCATCTATTCCTGCTTTTGTGAATTTAATTTTTCCGATAATCGGGTGCTCAATAAAACTTCCTTGCAGTTGTTTTTGATAAAATTTTCTGCTTAAATTTCTAAATTCTTTTAATTCATCATGTTTAACTTCTCTTAAATTATCAAATTCGCCAAGCTCTTTACCCGTTATAGAAATTGCAGGATTATCATAAATTTCAATATCAACCAGTTCACATTCGCTTTCGACAAAAAGCGGAAGGGCAACGCCCAATGAAACTTTCATTGTCGGATTAAAACCTTGTGAAAACGCAATATTTAATCCTGACCGTGCAAGTGCTTTTAAAAACGTATTTTGCCAGTCAAGATGGGAAAAGTATCGTAGAATACCAGTTTTTGTAAGCTTGATTCTATACTTAGAAGTAGGGTTGAAATTTTGGGGATAATATGTTATACTTTTAATAGAATCTTCCGGGACGACGTCGTATTTGTTTAGCGAATTGCCGAGACCGAAAGATTCTTTTTTTATGCTGTGATTATAATATAAAATCCCGTTGTTATCTTCTCTGGTACTTATTACAATAATATCATTAATACCGTTTACAGATAATGCCATTTCAAAAAAATGCCAAGCTTTTATATTTTTTCTGCTTTTATCATCTGGTTTGCTGTTTGTGTATTTTGCGTTACAAAGAATTTTATCTAAGTATTTGAATGAGTATATCTTTCTTGGGTCGGCACTGTTGCTAAAACTTTTATCAGAAGCAGGAATTCTAATAAATTGATTAAAACTTTTATTGTAAAAAGTTTTATTTTTAAATCTGTTTATAAAATCGTTTTTTGCTTCTTCTCGTAATTCTGTTATATTTTTCCCTTTGTATTCATTTTGTTTTATTTCTATTTTTTGTAAAATTTTGTAATTATATTTTTTGTCCATTACTTTTCTAGTCTTAAAATTTTTGCAAACACCGCAATTTACACAAGATGATTCGCAAGATGGTTCTGTTTGATTTTTAAGTGCTTTTTTATATTCCTGGATTAACCAATCTTTTGCTATACCAATATCAATAAAGTCCCAAGGTAAAGGCTTGTCTGTACGGTATTCCTTTTCTGCCAATTCTTCAAGTGAAATGCCGCATTCTTTTGCAGTTTCTCTCCATACATTTTTATCGAAATGTTCGCCCCAGGCATCCAGATAACAGCCTTTTTCCCAAAGTTTTTCTATATAATCACATAAACTTTCATCGCCGCGGGTTAAAACAGCTTCGATTTGAGAGACAAATCTGTCATGATAATTAATTTTTACTCCCTTGATGTGTCTGGTTTTGTCTTTTAAATAATGAATTCTTTTTTCAAGTTCATCCAAGTTCATTTGTCCCGCCCATTGAAACGGCGTAAAAGGTTTCGGTACAAAGATTGAAAGCGTACAAGTTATGTCAAGCGAATGTTTAAGCTCTTTTTGTTTTTTTATAAACCTTGAAGTATTGCGGATTTTTTCAAGCAAAGCCGCCATTTCGTCTAAATCCTCATAGGTTTCCGTAGGTAATCCGACAATAAAATAAAACTTAATTTTTGACCAGCCGTTTTCATATAAAGTCAGTGACGCATTTAAAATTTGTTCTTCGGTAATATTTTTTCTGATTACATCCCTAAGCCTTTGGCTTCCTGCTTCCGGTGCAAGCGTCATTGTTGATTTTCTCACACTTTGAACAAGATTGGCTAACTCTAAATTAAACCCGTCAATTCTTTGGCTTGGCAAAGATACGGAAACTTTCTTCTTGTCAAAATCAACCGCAAGTTCTTTTATAACCTCTTTTATATTTGAATAATCGTTTGAAGAAAGTGAAAGCAAAGAATATTCATCATATCCGGTATTTTTTACCAGTTCTTTTGCAATTCTGACAATATCCTCGGCACTTCGCTCTCTGACAGGTAAATTAACATGCCCCGGCTGGCAGAATCTGCACATTCTCCCGCATCCTCTCCTGATTTCAACAATTGCCCTGTCATGAACTGAAGAAGAAAACGGTATAGGGTAAGCTTTTAGAGCATTATTGTAATCTATTTGTACAATGCGTTTTTTGACTTTGCAAGGAAAATACCCCTCACCCATTTTTCTAACACTCGTTCCTCGTGTTGAAAAATTTCCCTCTCCCCCAAGGGGCGAGGGTGTGTAAAAAAAATGCCATAAAGGGACGAAAACTCCTTCGATTTTTGCTAATTCTCCCAACTTTTCGGTACGCGAAAGCCCTTTTGCTTTAGCTTCTTTTATTGCTTCGCAAACCTCTAAAATAACCTCTTCACCGTCTCCGATTAAAAATGCGTCAATGAATTTTGACAATGGAAGCGGATTATAAGCACAAGGTCCGCCTGCCAGAATTATCGGGTCGGTAGCACCACGCACTTCTGCACGCGGCTCTATTTTTGACATTTCAAGCATCGCCAAAACGGTCGGATATGAAAGTTCATATTGGAGCGAAAAACCGATTAAGTCAAACTTTTTAAGCGGCATTTTACTCTCTAGAGAGTAAAATGCCGCCTTTGATTTAATTAATTGATCTTTAAAATCGGCTTCGGGGGCATAAACTCTGTCTGCCATAAAGTCAGGATGATTATTGATAATTCCGTACAAAACTCTTTGTCCGAGATTGCTTATTCCAATTTCATACTTATCGGGAAAAGCGAAAGCAAAAGTTACTTTTGCATCCTGAAAATTTTTATTTACAGACAAAAACTCTCCGCCTACATACTGATAAGGTTTATTGCAATTGTATAAAAGTTCGTGATATTCTTCAAAAAAATTCTTCATTTTATGTTGGTGGGATAGTAATCCCACCCTACTATTCCAATCATTTGTCCCTTAAGCTAAATCTTCCGGAAAATATTTATCAATTTCTATTATTGTACCATTTAAAGTATTATTTTCAAATTCCTTGATAAATTTGAACAATTGGTCATTAGGCACATCATAATTGTATAGAACCACTTCTCCGTCAAGAGTTCGCATAACTCTTACTATGTAATGGCATTTCTCGGCATATTTTATAAGATTATCAGCCTTAAAAGGTTTTCCGTTACCGTCTTTATTGATTTTAACATAATTAAATCCGGCAAAAAACTTAACCCTTTCCTGATGTTCAGAAGGTTGGGCATTTTTATGTTTGGAAAAAATATTTATAACCTTTTCATTAATATCTTCAGACATACTTTTATTTAACAATATTTTCTTAAAAAAGTCTAATTGTAACTTTTCTTTATAAATGTATAAAGTAAATTCTAAAAGGTATTTTGTTTTATTATTATATAAGAAGGCTTAATTAGTATGTAAAGGGATTAAAAATGACAGTGGTTAGTAATCAAGTAAATAATAAGGAACAAACTTATAAAAATCCTGGTGCAGGTAGAATTATAGGAGGGGTTTTAGCCGGTTCAGCCGTACAAAGCCTGGTATCAGTTCCGCATCAATTAGTTGCACCCAAAATTATGGGAAAAATGGCAGATATAAGTAGAAGCTTAACAGGCGATGAGTTTAAAACTGTCGAAAAAGCTATAAAAGAAACTGTTGAAACTTCAGGATTAGCTCAAAAGGGCGTTGGCATCATCAAAGCTACATCACAAAATGCTGATGAAATTTCAAAGATTATGTCAAAAGAAATGGATAATAATTTAATAATGAAATTTTTACCTGAACAAATTAAAGGATTTGTCGGGAAAATATTCCATTCAATGGTGGAAAGTGGTAAAAATGCTTTTTATACTTTTAAATCAAAAAAAATCATTATGCCAGAAAAAGAATTAAGTTTAGCACTATTCCATGAAGCAGGACATGCCGCTAACCAAAACTTAAGTACAATCGGTAAAATGCTACAAAAATGTAGAGGGCTTACATTTTTGGCATTACCTATATCAATGATTGCATTATGGAAAACTAAAAA
>JAQVKX010000242.1 GCA_028694425.1 Candidatus Gastranaerophilales bacterium | reverse complement strand
GTATTGGCATTGAAAAAAGTATTTGGTTGTGTTACAATGTAATACAATATAATACAAAGGGGAACTACTATGTCTTCTGAACAATTTTCTATGAGAATACCTAAAGATACAAAAGAAAAACTTGAGGAACTGGCTAAAGCAACGGGACGTTCAAAAGCTTTTATTGCCATAGAAGCCATTGACAAGTATCTGGAACTTGAAGCTTGGCAAATAAGTGCTATTAAAGAAGGTGTCAAAGCTGTTGATGAAAATAAAACCGTTTCTATTAAAGAAGTTAAAAAAACCTGGGGAATTAACTAGTGGAAATAAGGTTCACGGAATTAGCAACAGAAGATTTACAGAGCATAAAAGAATATATCTTTGAAAACAACCAAAAAGCAGCCAAAACTGTCATTGCCCATATAATTCAACAAATTGAAACATTATTACCTCAAAATCCAAGCATAGGCAGAGCAGGTAGGATTTTAAGAACAAGAGAGCTTGTAATCACCAAATATCCTTACATTGTACCGTATCAGGTCAGAGAGAATGTTATTTACATTTTAAGGATTTTGCATACTTCAAGAAAATGGGAATAGTTATAATTTAGCTGTATTCAATAACAAACTAATTAAAATTTATCAGATCAGAACACTTTACTTCCAGCGTATCAGCTATTAAAAATAACTTTTTCAAACTAATTCTTTTATGTCCGCGTTCGATATCAGCAATATATTCTCTTGATAAATCAACCATTTCAGCCAAATTTTCTTGAGAAAGCTTTTTTTGCTCTCTATATTTTTTAATATTAATTCCTAATAATTTTAATCTTGACATGTAATCTATTTTGGCGTAAATTTTAAAATACGTCTGTAAACTATTTGTCGGGAATAAAGGAATTAAAAAATGATTAAAGAAAAAATTCAACAAAAAATAGAAGGACAATTAGAAGCTCTTGAAGAAAGTTTAAAATACCAATTAGATGCAATGTGTGAAACATTAGGAAGCATTAGAACAATTCAATATTTGATGTTTTTAAATAAAAAAATTAAAAATATTCAAGACGAAAATAATAATTCAATAGTTTAAAATAAAACAGTCAACTTTGATTTGTTCGTTTATCTCACTGGATTACTTCGCTATCGCTCGTAATGACACGAAACAGTCATTGCGAGGACGAATGTAATGAGGACGTGGCAATCCAGCATAAATAATATAAAAAGCCCTCAAATGAAGGCTTTTTAAAGAATCGGAACGACAGGATTTGAACCTGCGACCCCTACCACCCCAAGGTAGTGCGCTACCAAGCTGCGCTACGTCCCGGTGCTAGCCGCACGTCTGATTTTTACACGACCCTTATTAAATATCATTCATAGGGTAATGCGGACAAATAGGGTACAGCTATTATAACAACAAAACAATAAATTTGAAAATATTTATTTATTATTATATGATTTCTTATTATGACTGTATTAAGCAAAAAAGTTGACAACAACGCACAATTAAAAGAATTAGTAACAAGCAGCGGGCTTGAGCATATAGCCGTTATTATGGACGGCAACAGACGCTGGGCAAAAAAACGCTTTCTGCCCACCGCAGCAGGACACAGTGAAGGTGTCAAAGCACTTAAACGTTTGGTAAGGTTTTCTCATACAATAGGGCTTAAAAATATTACCGTTTATGCTTTTTCAACAGAAAATTGGGGCAGAAAACAAGAAGAAGTTGATTTTTTGATGGAACTTCTTGCCAAAACCGTTGAATATGAACTCTCAGAATTATACGAAGAAAATGTAAAAATAAGCTTTATCGGCGATTTGACCAGATTTTCGCCAAAATTAAGAAAAATCTTAGACGATGCAATGACAAAAACACATAAAAACACAGGCATAACCTTGCAAATAGCAATTAATTACGGTGCAAGAGATGAGCTTAAAAATGCGGTTGCAGCTATCGCTCAAAAAGTCAAGGACGGCGAACTTTTACCTGAAAGTATAACCGAGCAGACAATTTCTGATAATCTTTATACAAAAGATGTCAAAGACCCCGATTTGCTCATCAGAACAGGCGGTGAAATGCGCATCAGCAACTATTTATTGTGGCAGATAGCTTACAGCGAGTTTTTTGTTACTCAAACGCTTTGGCCTGATTTTGACAAAGAAGATATAGCAGAAGCCATACAAACCTTCGCTTCACGTCATAGAAGATTCGGAAAAGACTAATGAAAAGCATTGTTTTTGCTACTTCTAACGAACATAAAATTTATGAAGTACAATCGAAATTTGATTGCGACAACGTAGATATTAAAATAATTCCCGTCACGCAGCCGTTTGAACCTGAAGAAAACGGAACGAATTTTCTTGAAAATGCCTACATAAAAGCGTTTGAAGCGGCAAAAATTATGGGAGTACCTGCTTTTGCAGATGATTCGGGACTTTGCGTTGATGCTTTAGGCGGGTTGCCCGGTATCCACAGTGCAAGATACGCTCCGACCAGAGATGAAAAAATCACAAAATTGCTTAATGCGCTAAAGGATTTTCCCCAAGAGCAAGAGCGCAAAGCTCACTTTAGCTGTGCAATCTCACTTGTAACACCTGAGGGCGAGGAACTGTTTTCAACAGAAAGTCAATGTAACGGCTATATTATCAAAGAATTACACGGAACAAACGGTTTCGGGTATGATCCTGTTTTTTATGTCAAGGAGTATAATAAGACATTTGCTGAACTTGACATCGATAAAAAAAATCGGATAAGTCATCGTGCACTTGCCTTAAATAATTTTATAAAATTTATAAAAAATAACAAAAGTTAACAAAAAACCACTAAAACCAAA
>JAQVKX010000057.1 GCA_028694425.1 Candidatus Gastranaerophilales bacterium | reverse complement strand
CACCGGTTATTACGTTTTTCAGCGACTTTTTCACGATTTGGAAAAGGATGAAAAAGTAGGCTCATAACCTTCAAACCACCGTATTTACTGGGTTTTCCGGTTTGTCGTAATTATACCGTAAGGGCACAGTTGTGCCTCGCTGCTACTCGCAAACGGCGTTCCTAAAAGCATCAGACCCCATGCGTTGGGTTGGGCTTATGAACAACTACCGCCACAGCGCCGAGGAGGTTGTATTTAAAGAATTGGTATATGCGTAAAACCGAATAGGTTCATTTTATCCGCTTGCAGAAATGTAGGCGGATAAATTTTTGAAATGTTATCCTTAGTCATAATAAATTTGTAAAACAAAATGCACGAATCAGTATTTAATATTGCTTTTCGACACAAAATATGTTATAATGATTTTATATAATACCCACCGACTGGAGGACGATTAAATGCCCTTAGAGGTAATTGTTGTAATAATCGCAATATTAGCAATTGGTATAATGCTATCCATTGCTGTGGTGCGGAAAAATCGGAGATCTCATTTACTGCATCCAGATGAAGAAAAAGAAGTCGTTTCAAACGCTCTGCCTGAGAATGGGCTTTATTCGGGAAACATTGTTTCAGTCTCAGAGATTGAAAGCTTGATACTGAAAAGCAGCGATGGGCATGAATTAGCATTAACAAGACCCAATATGGTTCAAAATGCAGAGAAAAAATATCGAGAAATCATGGTGCGTGGTTCCTCTGTCGTAGGGCAAGTAGCTCAAGGGGCAATGCCCATATTGGCAAAGGCACAAACACTTGCTCAAATTGCCAAGGCAGCTCCAGAAGGCCTTTTTACTGCAACAGGTTCTGTTCAAGATTTAATGCGATATAGCGATGGAACGGTTGCGTCGTTCATCAGAAAAGGCAATCAGTTTGGGACGCATTCTGGATTTGCTGAAGTCGCTATAAGTGCTGCAAATCCAGCCGCTGTTATCGGCGGTGCAATGCAGGCAATGGCGATGATCTCGGGACAATACTACATGAATGAAATATCTCAGCAATTCGCAAAGATAGATAAGAAACTTGATAAACTAATCGGCTACCATCATGACGAAAAAGTCGGAATACTGAAGTATACAAATCAAAAATTATATGAATTAACTTCTAATACCAATGTGGATGCAGCAGATATTATTGCTTGTCAGCGATTAGCTGAAAAATGTGGCGAGGTTTATTTTGAATATAAAACTCGGCTTGATGGGGTTAAAGTCGATAAAGATGATTATCTTCTTGCAATGGAACGCAGCCCGATAAAGGATGTTGAAATAAAAGCCCTACTTCGTGCAGCGTTGACTGATAAGATTGACGACCGTGAAGTCTATATGAAAGGTATTGACGCAAGTTATCATTATGAAGGCTACAATGTCTTTAAAACCGAGGATTTAGGAAACGAAAAATAAGTCAGGAGGAAGACTGATGGATTTTTATATAATGAATCGTGATGAATGCGTGGCAAAATGGGAAAATCGGCAGTTTACCATGCTGAAAAAAGATTTTGCGCCACTGTATTTAGTACAAACAGAAAATGTAGAGCATTGGCTTGCAACACGTGCTATTGACGAGCATCGTGCTAATTCCCGCCTGCTGAAAAAGGCACTGCGGCTGACGGAAAAAGATGACATTTCCACCGTTATCAGCGTTAATGCGGTCACAATAACCGATAACTACTGGATTAAACCGTTTGATAGTGATTTGACCTATAAAGATGTGCGCTTTGATAACGATTACTTTGCGAATCTTGCCCTGCGAGGCGGATATGATAGCTTTAATAAAGCCGCAAATAGTAAACGCAGCCGCACGCCGGAGCTGACCAACATCGGTAGCTTTGAAAAGTGTTGGAAACTGAAAAACGGCGAGTGGTGGATGCATAAAAAAGCCGACCATAACCAACAGTTTTCTGAAATCTTCGCTTATGAATTGGGGAAACAACTCGGCTTCAACATGGCTGAATATGAGCGTGGCGACAAATGCGTAAAAACGAAAGACTTCACAAATAACGCCACCGTCAATTTTGAACCAGCATATAGCTTTATGAATGATAATGAGGATTATATTGATGTGTTGAATAAGCTCCGGGAGATTGCGCCGCATACCATTCCCGACTATGTAAAAATGGTTTTCTTAGACACAATCGTCGCTAATCCCGATCGTCATACAAATAATTTTGGATTACTGCGTGATGTTAAAACCGGAAAAGTTTTATCACTTGCCCCGAATTTTGATAATAACATGACGCTTATTGCACAGGGGTATCCTAAAAATATCGAGCGTAAAAATGATATGTTAGTTCGGCTTTTCAAGGAGCTGATGGCTTATGACCCATCGCTCAAAAAGTATGTGCCTGACTTAAAGGAACAAGATGTCCGAGAGGTGCTAAAGCAAGTGAATATGAAAGTAAAATCAGATGTCATCGTCCGTTTCATAATGAATGGATACAATCAGATTGTGAGGGATAAATAATGGCTGTTAGTTATAAAAAACTATGGAAACTGCTTATTGATAAAGATATGAAGAAAAAAGATTTGCGAGAAGCTGCAAATATCAGCCCTTCGCTGATTGCGAAAATGGGCAGAAATGAAAATGTCACAACCGAGGTGTTATCCCGCATCTGCGCGGCTCTTAAATGTGATGTCGGCGATATTATGGAAATGATCCCGGATGAAGAATAAGCAATAACTTATTTATATGAAATTACAGGAGATGCTAAAATGCATAATGATTTAACCTTTTTTACAAACGAACCGGAGCGCAACCTATATGATAGGTTTAATAAAATACTTCAAAGCAATACTCAATACTTTGATGTGCTTGTTGGTTATTTTAGGACCAGCGGTTTCTTCAAGCTTTACTCCGCCATGAAAGAGATTGATAAAATTCGTATTTTGGTTGGGTTAAATGTAGACCGGAAGACGGTTGAAATCATTAATGAAGCCGAAAACCAATTATCGTTCGAAACACTATCGCATAAAGAGGCCAAAGACTCTTTCAGCAATACCGTTGAAGGCGAATTTTCTGAATCTGAAGATTCGAGTGATATAGAAAAAGGTGTTATCACCTTTATTGACTGGCTTAAAACTCATAAAATTGAAATGCGTATGTATGTCGAAGCTCCGCTTCATGCAAAGGTTTACATTATGCGTAAAGATCAAGAATTGTCTGATTCATATGGTAGTGTAATCACCGGATCAAGTAACTTTTCACAATCAGGACTTGTCAATAATTTGGAATTTAATGTTGAATTAAAAGATAGTCGAGATGTTCAGTTCGCTCTTGAACGCTTTGAAGAGTTGTGGGCAAAAAGTGTTGACGTTACAGAAACATATATTGATACGATAGAAGAAAAAACATGGCTTAAAAGCAATATAACCCCTTATGAAATCTACATAAAAACACTTTGTGAATATTTCAAAGAAGAGATAAATTCAGATAAAAATGCTGCTTTAGATGAACTCCTCCCTGATGGATATATGAGATTGCAATATCAGCTTGATGCTGTAACACAAGCGAAAAAGATATTAGAGAGCTTTGGCGGTGTATTCATTTCCGATGTCGTTGGTCTTGGGAAAACATACATATGTGCTTTGCTTGCTAAATCATTAAAAAAGGGTCATAACAAGCTGGTTATCTGTCCCCCGGTTTTAGTCGATTATTGGGATGGAGTTATGAAAGAATTTGATGTTGTCGCTGATGTAATCTCGCTTGGAAAACTTGACAGCTTAATTGCAAATCCCAAAAAGCTCGAGCGGTATGAATATGTCTTTATTGATGAGGCGCACCGTTTTAGAAACAGCGGTACCGAAGGATATACGAATTTACATCAAATTTGTAAAGATAAAAAGGTAATTTTGATTTCTGCTACGCCGATTAACAATTATTCAAGTGATATTGAAAATCAGATTTATCTTTTTCAACAGAAACATAACAGTACAATTATTCCAAATGTAAAAAATCTTGAAGGTTTCTTTGCGAAAATGAATACTGAATTAAATAAACAGAAACGCGGAACTGATGGTTATCGTGCCGTCCTACGAGGCAATTCTGAAAAAATAAGAGATCAACTAATTCGTCATATTATGGTTCGACGTACTCGTAAAGAAATCATGGAGTATTACAAGGACGACTTAGCCCAACAAGGGTTAAAATTTCCGAAATTAGGCGCTCCGGAACAAATTGTATATACTTTTGATCAAAATACAGACAAAGTATTCAAAGAAACCATGCAGGCTATCAGAAGTCTTGATTACGCTCGTTATACACCGTTGCTTTTCTTGAAGGATAATAAAAAATTCGCATCTATGTTGACTGCTCAAACTAACATGAGCGGATTTATGAAATCTATTTTGGTTAAGAGATTAGAAAGCAGTTTCTACGCTTTTAAAATGACTCTTTCAAGATTCATTTTATCCTACGAGCAGTTTATTGATATGGTTAAATCGGGTGAGGTATATATCAGTAAAAAGGTAAATGTATATGAAATGCTTGATAATGGTGATGATGCGGGGTTAATGAAACTTGTTGAAGATGAAAAAATCCAACATTTCAAAGCAGATGAATTTACACCTTTGTTTTTGTCATCTTTAGAGCGCGATCTTGCTATTTTAAAGCAATTACAAACGGATTGGGTGACAATTGATACAGACCCTAAACTTGAACAGTTTAAAAAAGAGTTGACAACTAATAGCAAGTTTGAGGATTCAAAAATCATTATATTTACAGAATCAAAAGAAACAGCAAAATATTTAGGCGAAAATCTTAAAAGCATTTATGGAGATAGGCTTGTTGTTTTCAGCGGCGAAAGCAGCCAACATCAAAAGCTCGAGATTGAATATAGTTTTAACCCGAAGTTTGAAAGTGAAAATAAAGATAAATACGACATTTTGATTACCACAGATGTACTTGCTGAGGGTATTAACTTGCATTTATCCAATGTGCTTGTGAATTATGATTTGCCTTGGAATCCAACCAGAATCATGCAACGTGGTGGTCGTATTAACCGTGTTGGCAGTAAGCATGAAAATATTCACATTTTCAACTTCTTCCCAACCTCACAAACAGATGCTCATTTGTCATTAAAGGATAGGATTGTATCAAAGCTTCAATTATTCCACGATACATTGGGAGAAGATTTTAAATATCTATCTGACGATGAACAAGTAAGCTCTCATAAACTTTATGAAGAGTTAACCCGTAATTTAGATGATGACGAAGAAAGCATCAATCCGGAACTCTTTTATCTGAGTGAAATTAGAAAAATTCGAGATGAAAATGAAGAATTGTTTGAAAAGGTCAAGCGGTTGCCCCTTAAAGCAAAAGCCGGCAAAAAGTTCAACAATATAATGCAAAGCAGCACCGTTACATTCATTCGTAAAGGCGCATTAAAGAAGTTTTTTGTTGCCGCAGAGGAAACCGTTGAGCTAACATTTATGCAAGCAATCGAATACATAAAATCGGATGTTAAAGAAAAATCTTGCCGTATCTGTGAAAACTACTTTGAGCATCTTGCTGAAAATAAAAAGGCTTTTGATTTTGCTTTGACAGAAGAAAAGACTATTACTTTTGATAAACAAGCGGTAACCGGCAATGACGCAAAGGTTTTAAAAACTCTTAAAGCTTTGCTACAAAGTAAAAAGTTTACCGATGATGAAGAGCAAAATATTAATGTAATGATTATTTTGTGGGAAAACGGTGAAATCCCCAGCGGCATAACAAAAGGCATTTTAGCAGGTATAAAGAATAGTCCTGATGAGATATCAGCTTATAATGAAATTTTTGATCGTCTGCCTGACAGCTATTTTGCTAATCAAAAAGACACAACATCAAATGTAAATCATAGCAAACAGGTCATTTTATCAATGTATTTAGAAAGCGGGAAATAAAAAATGAATGCTAAGCAGACAGTATTTAAAGAAACGTTTGAAAGACCATTTCGCCTCGACAGCTTCACGAAGTTCAGCAAAGATTTTTTTAATAATTTGGAACTTGTTAATCCGGAAAAGTTATTAAATGATTATTGGAATTGGACAGAGTTCAGTTATTATATCGGCGGCTACTATCATGTCGCAAATTTTATCGGAAACGATAAAAATAAAATTGCGGTTTTTGCTGTCATGCTTAAAGATCATAAAAATTTAGACCGTGCCAGAAGTATGCAGAGAAACTTTGTTAAGAAGCTAATGAGTTCTGCCAAGATTGATGGCGCAATAGTTGCGTTTTTTGCAGAGAACGAATCTAAATGGCGGTTATCATTTGTTAAGTTGGATTATGAATTTGCCAAAGGCAAAGTTACCGAAAAAATCACTCCGGCAAAAAGGTATTCTTATCTTGTCGGTGAGGGCGAGCCCTGTCATACCGCAATGGAACGTTTATATCCTATCTTTATGAACGAATCGACTAATCCGACAATTGCAGAAATTGAAGATGCATTTAGTGTAGAAAAAGTTACAAAAGAGTTTTTCGAGCGTTATAAAGAAAAGTATTTTCAACTCAAAGAACATCTCGAGAGTAATGATGACTTTCTTGCTGAAGCGGAGCGGCTTCATTTTACGAGCGAACAATTTGCCAAGAAATTAATGGGACAGCTTGCTTTTTTATATTTTATACAGAAAAAGGGTTGGCTTGGCGTTAATGCTTTTCCAAAAGAGCCTATAACTAAAAAGCAATACAATGATGCTTTTTATAAACTCGGCAAAGCGTCAAAAGAAGTAGTGCCAAAGGTTTTCAAACAAATCAGTGAAGATCAATATCAAGTTATACCTTCAGCTATTGATAGCCTATCAAAAGAGGAGCAAGAAACGTTAGCAGCTTCTATTAAAGGGCAATCTTGGGGAACTGGACCCCGCCAGTTTCTTCGTGAGCTTTTCAAAGTGGCAAAACGGAAAAACACAAACTTTTTCGATGAATATCTCGAACCATTATTTTATGATGCATTAAACAAAAAACGTGGAGCCAATGATTACTATCATAGGCTTAAATGTCGTGTTCCTTTTTTGAATGGTGGACTTTTTGAACCACTTGATAACTACGATTGGAGTAAAAACAAATTCGGTATTCCTAATGACATGTTTTCAAATCTTGAGGAAAAAGGTTTGCATGACGCAGACGGCATTTTAGATATTTTTGACCGATATAATTTTACCATGAATGAAGATGAACCACTTGAAAAAGAAGTGGCGGTTGATCCTGAAATGCTCGGTAAAATCTTTGAAAATCTGCTTGATGCTAAAGATAGGAAATCAAAAGGCGCTTTCTATACTCCACGTGAGATTGTGCATTATATGTGTCAGGAAAGCCTTGTGAATTACCTTGTAAATAAAACGGATATTTCTTATGATGCGATAAAAGATTTTATTGTTTACGGCGAGTTTATGAAAGATGAGGATACTACAAGAGAAGCAAAACAGGGTATCGGAAATCTTTATATTTCAAAAGAGATTCTTGACCGTGAAAACAATGTCAATAGGCTTAAAGATATCGATGATGCCTTGGCTAATATAAAAGTTGCCGACCCAGCTGTGGGTTCCGGTGCATTTCCTCTTGGTATGATTTCAGAAATTGTCCGTGCCAGACGCAATATTACCGATTATACTGCAATGCTTATGGATAATAAATTTGCTAAAAGCGAAATGTACAAAGCCGAGCGTCATCCGCTATCATTGAAATTGCATACCATCAAAAATTCAATATTTGCTGTCGACATTGAGCCCTCGGCAGTTGATATTACAAAATTGCGTTTATGGCTCTCATTAGTAGTTGAGCAGGAAATAAATGAAGCTAACGACGATGATGGCCTTTATGCAGAAAGCCGTAATCCAAAACCGCTGCCTAACCTCGATTGTAATATTCGTTGTGGCAATAGTTTAATTGACGAATTGAATGGTGTAAAACTTATTAATGAGAGCGAATTATTTGGCAATTCCCAATATCAAATGATGTTGGGACAAAATCAATATGAATCTTTATTAGTGCAATTGTTGGAAGCGCAAGATAAACTGTTTTATGAAAAAAACCATGATGAAAAAGAAACCTTAAAACGTAAAATCCGTGCGATTATTGACCGTGTTGTTATGTTCAATATTGGTGAAAATCCGGAAGTTGTTCAAAAATATAATGAAACCAAAAATGAGCCCTCGTTACCATATTTTTTATGGCAGCTTGAGTTCGCACGAGTATTTATGAACAATGGCGGTTTTGATGTTGTTATTGGAAATCCGCCGTATGTCAAAGAGTATACAAATTCAGAAATATTTCAACCGTTAAAGAATAATCAATATTATCAAGGGAAAATGGATTTTTGGTACTTCTTTGGTTGTATGGGTTTAGACTTGTTGAAAGAAAATGGAATACAGGCTTTTATTGCCCCCAATAATTGGATAACCAACTCTGGAGCTTCAAAAATCAGAAATAAAGTGCTTGCCAATTCAGAAATAAAAGTTTTTATTGATTTTGGTAATTACAAAGTTTTTGATACTGCGGCTATACAAACAATGGTTTATGTATTGCAAAAAACCAACTCTAAATCGTATCCTTTGTCATATTCAAAGTTATTGGATGAAAGCTTAAATAAAGAGATGTTAAATTCTTTTCTTTTAAGTAACATAGAAACGGATGAATATGAAAAAAGAATAATTGAATTTATTCCGGCTGACTTCATTGATGGATTTATTTCTTTTAATAAAGATGTTTATACTGATATTATTAAAAAGATAAAAAATGTTAAGTCTGCTTTCTTAACAAATAAGGAAGTGGCCCAAGGAATTGTTGCTCCCCAAGAAAATTTAAACAAAAAGAATCTTGAAATATTGGGTCAAGGTCATCATCTTGGAGAAGGTATATTTGTTTTAAATAAAGTAGAAGAGGCAGAACTCGAAATTCCAGAAAACGAAAAAGATATCGTTAAACCTTTTTATACAACAGATCAAATGACTCGTTATATTCTTAATCCTAATAATTTATTTTATATTCTTTATACCGATTCCACATTTAATAATTGTATTAATAAATATCCAGTTATTAAGAATCATTTAGATAAATATAAAGATATTATTACTTCGGATAATAAACCTTACGGGTTACATCGTGCGCGAGATGAAAACTTTTTCAAAGGAGAAAGAATTGTTGCGGTGAGAAAGTGTCAAAAACCAACTTTCACATATGTAACTATTGATGCGTATGTATCACAAACATTTAATATTATTAAACCCACAAATATAAATGTTAAGTATCTGGTGGCATTATTGAACAGCACATTAATTGCTTTCTGGCTAAAAACAATGGGAAAAATGCAAGGGAATAATTATCAAGTTGATAAGGAACCATTAGTCAATATTCCGATTGCTGTTACAAGCACCGCTATTAAAGATGAATTTATAAAAATAGTGGATCAAATTATAAGCGAAAAACAAAGCGATTTATCTGCCGATACCTCTGCCCTCGAAGCTCAAATAGACCAAATGGTGTATGAACTTTATGGCTTAACGGAAGAGGAGATCAGAATTGTTGAAGAAAGCGTGAAATAGAGGAGGCGAAGTAATGCAAATTGAATTAAACTTTTTACCTTTTGAATCCACAGATTTTGAATTGACGCTTTATCGGCGAAAATTCAACGGAGAAAAGCGTGAAGATGGCTTTTTTACAGGGAAATTACCACCTGAAAAAGGATCAGATGAAGATTACATATATTATTGGGTTTCATTGAATAATTTTGACGAAGCAGAAGAATATACATTCTGCGCTAAAGAAAATCCTACTTTGATGTGTTCGATCATATGGCACTTGTTCAAAGAGAAAGTCGTTGCAGATTATAAAGGCGACTTTGAAGTTATAGATGGCTTTAATAAATTTATTTCATTTGTTGTTGAGTCTTTTCCTGAAGGAACACGAAATATTAAAGTCAGCCCGTATTATTTAGCAAGTGATAATAAATATGGTTTTATTTTAGACTTTGCTTTTAGGAGATCGCCTAAAACTCCTTTTGGGAAAAAGGTGCAGGAATTAAGCTTTAGCATCGATAAAAGCGGAAAATCCAACGCAAATTCCTATATTGATAAAATGGGAATAATGAAAAAATTTATTGAGGAAATTTTACCGTCATTATCAGAATTGCAAATAGGCGATTTCAATTATTTTGTTTTAAGTGACTTTGTAAGTTTAAAAAGTGAAGAATTAAAAGACAGAGAATACATATTTGCAAATAATCAAATTGATACGGATAAAACCAGAGGAATCAAAAACAAACCTTATCTAATGCCCGGAAAGCAACCCTATTATATTTTTATTTTTAAAGAAAATGAAAAAGAAGCCGGTAACGAACTTTTCAAAGCATTAATTGGGAAAACATATAGTTCAACTTTTTCGGGTATGCAATCTATGTTTGGCTGTGAAATGTCTACAAGTTCAGTAACAAGTATTAATATTGATTTAGATAAAGAATCAGAAGATATACTTACAGATAAATTAAAAGAAATTGTTGATATAAACTCTGATAAAAAAGTCATTGGAATTTTCATTGACTCATATTCGGATATAAATGAAAAGTCCTTAAACTACATAAAAGTAAAACATGCCTTTTTTAACCTAAACATTCCATTGCAAGCAGTAAGAAAAAAACGAGTACTGGCATCTGATGGATTGAAATGGGCTGCTTCCGGCATTGGATTACAAATTTTATCTAAAACTGGCGGGATACCTTGGTTAGTCAAACCTTCAACAGCAGATTGTTTGATTTTTGGTATTGGCACCGCCCATGACAGAGAAAAGGCTCAAGATGGGCGATGGAATATAAAAAAATATTTTGCATATTCTGTTTGTTTTGATTCCACAGGTTTGTATAAATCTTTGGGTGTGCTTGGCGAAAGCGCAAATACAAAAAATTATCTTGAATCTCTAAAGAATAATATTGTTACTTTTGTAAAATCAAAGATTGATTCCGGAGAAATAATTTCTAATGTTGTTATTCATACACCGTGCAGGATGCGTAGGGATGAGCTGCAATCTATAAGAACTGCGATTGACGATTTAGGCACAGAATATAAGACAATAAATTTCGTCGTACTGAAAATCAATACTTATAATAAGTTTTTTGGATTCGCTGAGAATAATTTAAAAATCCCATATGAATCCACATTTGTTAAATTATCAAATAGAGATTATCTTATATGGTTTGAAGGCTTAAAACATGGCAAAGAATATGTAAATAAACGAATAGCAAATCCAACACACATTGAAATAATTTATCGTTCAGAAAAGCTCAATATTTTAAGCTTGCTGCAAGATACAGTTAATCTGGCAGGTGCGAGTTGGCGTGGTTTTAATGCGAAATTAGAACCTATATCAATATTTTATCCACAGCTTATTGCAAGATTTATAAAAGATTTTCGTAAGTTGTATGCTGATGAAAATTATGATAAGCAATTATCCGATTTTGATGTTCCATGGTTTTTATAAAAGTAAGGGGTGAGTTAATATGTCTTCAATAAAATCGGATTCAATTATTTTTTTACTTGGAGCTGGCTGTAGTATGGACGCTGATATTAAAGCTTCCAGTCAAATGTTGAACGTAATTGAAAAATTAATAAAAACGGATGACGAATGGAAACCATATTGTAATTTATATTACTATGTAAAAAGTGCAATATTATATGCTGATGGTGTCCAAGGTGATTTTGATAATAATATTAATATCGAAAGATTAGTTGGGGTGCTCAGAGATTTAAAAAAGAAAGAAAAGAACCCTATTTATCCATTTATCGGTAATTGGAATGAAAAACTCTATGAACTCGCAGGTGATGGGTTTTCCAATATTGACTCGTTTGATAAAAAGCTGAGCAAGAAAATTGTTGAATTTGTTACGCTTGAAAAAGATACAAAAAGAAGAGTTAGTTATTATGAAAGATTTTACGACTTTCAAAAAAATATCCAAGCGCCAATTAGAATTTTTTCACTCAATTATGATCAATGTGTTGAGAAAGCTAAACCGTCAGGGTATGATTTAGAATGTGGCTTTGATGAAAATAATACTTG